>JBOIEG010000890.1:0-14059 GCA_050740915.1 Gammaproteobacteria bacterium
GAATCTTACATCCTTACCCTGCACAACGCCTGTGCGTTACTACCTGAGGCAGGAGCCCGGTGCGGTAATTCCGCACGCCGGGATCTGTGCGGGGGGTGCCGGGTAACCGGCATCCCTACCGCGACCACTCAAGGAGGTTCTCGTAGGAGATAGTGATGACTGACGGCAATTGCTACAAGAATCGGCTAGATGACCTGCGACGTGCGCAGAGTGAGGCTGAGAGCTTTCTGCTACGCAACTACTACGCGCATGCTATCAACCTCACAGAGGAATCGCTCTGTCTACTCGCAGATCTTGTTGAACGCGGTATGGAGAAGTTTGAAGAGGACAAGCGGCTAGTTGATCAACGCCTCGCTGGGCAGAGTGGAAAGCTTGAGCAGATTGCAAAGCAGCTAGAGGAGGCCAAGCAGGACCTAGCGACGAAGACCGATGATCTATCAAGATCCATTGCTACCTTGAAGCTCAAGATGCTGCGAACTAGCCTGACGCTGGACGTATCTGGTATTAACACCGAGCTGCTTATGATTGGATCATCTATTAGGCTCAATGTTGTTCCAGGCTTGACCGAACAGCTCTTCAACAACATCTTGTGTCCAGACGAAACGTACTTCCAACTCGAAGCCGTAATAGAGGGTATCAACTTCGTGATCGGCCTGGTTCCGTTTCTTGGCAACGTGTATTCGGGTCTGCTTGCCATCAATGGAATCACAACGAACAGAAAAAGGATTAGAAAAGCTGCTGACAAGCATGTCGTCTATTTGGAAGCATATTGTCACGCTCTGAAGATATGGATTGTTGCTGCACAGAGCGCCATACGTTCCCTTCAAGTTATCGACAACGATTGAACTTTGGACATCGCGTGGACAGAGGTCGCCCAACCATGCGCTGCAGCCGACGCCGTGGATCGCCCTCGCTTTTCCAAGCCCTCTAGTCCGGCGCGGCTGATCTTGTTTCGTTAGGCGGCTCGAATGAGGGTAGGCGCCTGTGCACTGTTTATTCGGGACGGTCGTATTCTGTTAGGCCATCGATCGCCCGGGCGTGCCTACTACCCGGATGTCTGGGACCTCATCGGCGGACACTTGCGACAGGCCGAGTCTCCTGAGTTGGCGATGATTCGAGAAGTCAGGGAAGAGGTCGGTAGTATTCCCACGAGGTTCCGGTACATACAAACAATTCAAGAACCTGATCCTGGACTCAATGGTCCGGGCGAGTTTCACATCTTCCTGGAGCGACTGGTCCGGCGAACCGCAGATCAGAAACTCCGAACACGATATGCTCGGGTGGTTCACGGTAGTCGAGGCGTCTCAACTACGGCTCGCTGATGCGTCCTATCTCGGCCTTTTCGCACGTGTGGGGCTTTTCTCAAGTGTGAACTATACTCCTGCACATCGTGCAGCGCGGCCACCACCGCGAGCCCTGCTTCTTTGGCGAAGAGGACTACGATGCTTACCGGCATTGGCTTGGTGAGGCAAGGAGACAAGTTGTTCACTGCACGCCTATGCGCTCATGCGCACCATGTACACCTGCTCCTCACCCCCGAGAAAGCCGCGACGGTACCCAAGCTTGTTATTTCGTTGGGACGGCGCTACGTGCCGTAGTTCAACCGGCAATACCAGCGTACGGGCACATTGTGGGACAGTCGCTACAAGTCCTCACTGATCCAGGCTGCGACTTATCTCCTCACCTGCATGCGTTACATCGAAATGAACCCCGTTCGCGCGGTGGTGGACGATCCGGCGCACTACCGTTGGACCACTATCGATCCAACGCCCTCGAATAGTTCTCGCCGCGGCTCAGCCCGCATCCGGTACCTGGCCTTGAGGGCGGCCGACCACGCGCGCCGCGCCCCGCCGTTTGTTCCGGTCCCCTCTCGATCCGGAGACCATCAGTGACCTACGGCTGGCGCTGATACCCTAGCCAGCCTGTGGGCAATGAGCGTTTCTATGCCAAGATTGAGCGCATGACGGGGAAATGGCGCGAGGCAAGGCCGCGGGGCCGGCCGCGATTAGACGCTAATGCCGAGGGGTAAGCCATCGCTGAGCAGGGAGATCTGGCCGTGTGAAAATATCCAAGCCTGGACCCTTTAGCCACTCTCATATCATGGGCTCCTCGTGCTTGAGGGGAGCTTCCTCGCCTTTCCTCTCGGCGGTGCGCTGCAGCTTTTCCGTTTTCTTCTTCTTTTTCGCCAGCTCCCTCTGCTTCTTCTGCTGCTGATAGTTGGGTTTGGCCAATGAACTCTCCGGGTTGAGGTCGCCGCTCAAGTCTTCTTGCGCGTGCCGATGGTTAGGTGCTTGCGACCTGAGTGGACGATGCGCCGTTCGTTCGCTCGGACGACGAGGTCCTCGGCAGCGAGCCGCACGGCTTCGAGGCTGCCGGGGCGGTGGCCGACGATCTTGTTGTTGTTTTGCATGATGACGTAGCAGTACCACTCGCGCCCGTCTTCCTCGGCGAGCGACGGGGCGCGGGTGATGGATACGAGCTTGTAGGGTTGGTCGTAATCCGCAGCCGCCGGCAGGGTAGCCTGTGATAGGGACGTCATGGGCCCACCATACCCGTTCTGGGCCGAAATTACGAGCGATGCACGATAAAGATAAGCTTCAGACAGGGAACAAGATCTCCACCAAGGCCCGCATCTTCTCCTCCGTGGGCTCGAAATAGGTCAACCCCGTTGTGGTGCCGTCCGGGTTTTCGACGATTTCCCGGTGGGTTTTCTCGCGTGCAAAATGGATCACTGTGCTCATGATTAGCCTCTCTCTACAGTTTGTGTAACGAATTGATCGGCGGGATGAACCCCTCCGCCGCGACCAGGATCTCCGGACAAGAACAGCGCAGCCGCGACGGTGGGGTTCGAGGTAAAGTAGCAATGCAGATAGCTCGCGACCAGCCGGTTCAAGCGGTAGATCGGCTCGCCCTCGGAGGTAGCGTACAAGCGCTCGCCCCGTGCCAGGGGAAGGAGCGGCGTCTCGACGCGTGAATGGTGAAAGGTGTGTGCGCGCAGGACGCCGCCGGGCATCGGCGCGGATTGATAACCCAAGTCTTGCAGGCGCGATTGGATGAGGCCATGCCCAGGCAACAAGCCCACCATCTCACCGCGATTGCCACTCGCGTCGGTAAGCGATTCGAGCAGATATAATAGGCCGCCACACTCGGCGTATATCGGCTTACCCTGCTGAAAGTGTCTTTGCACGGCTTCTTTTATTGCTCGGTTGTCTTGCAAGGGTTGCAGATGCAATTCGGGATACCCGCCCGGAAGATACAGGCTGTCCACATCGGGCAAGGCTCGGTCGGCCAGCGGCGAGAAGAAGACCAGCTCGGCGCCCATCGCGATCAGTAGATCGAGATTAGCGCGATAGATAAACGAAAACGCAGCATCGCGGGCGATACCGATCTGCACACCCGCGAGCGTCCGGGGCAGCGGCTCGAGCGCGGGCAATGCAAACTCCACGCTATCGGGCAATGCGGCAAGGCCGGTCGTGGCGATCCCCGAGGCGGCCGCCGAGAGGCGCGACTCGAGATCGGGGATCTCCTCGGCTTGGACCAGTCCGAGATGACGCGCCGGCACGGCGCATTGCGTGTCACGCGCTAATCCCCCGTAATAACGCATGCCAGGAGGTATTCCCTGCGCAATCATCTCCGCATGGCGGGCACTCGCGACATTGTTGGCCAATATCCCCGCAACCCGCAGCTGAGGACGCATCTTGGCAAGTCCAAAAGCGATGGCGCCCAGCGTTTGCGCGACACCGCTGGCATCAATCACGGCAAGCACCGGGACCCCCAGTTGCTGCGCGAGATCGGCGCTGCAGGGATCGCCATCGAAGAGGCCCATGACGCCCTCGATCAGGATCAGATCTGCTACGCCGGCCGCTGCATACAGCAAGCGCCGGCATTCGGTCTCGCCCGCCATCCACAGATCGAGCTGATACACCGGGTTGCCGGAGGCGCGCTCGAGGATCATCGGGTCGAGGAAATCCGGCCCGGTTTTGAACACGCGCACGTCCCGGCCCCGGTCGCGGTGAAAACGCGCAAGCGCCGCTGTGACCGTCGTCTTGCCGTGATTGGAGCCGGGCGCGCTCACCAGCAGCGCCGGGCATGTGCGCCGGTTCACCTTCAATACTCCACTCCTTTCTGCGCCTTGACACCCTGCTCCTGATACGGATGTTTAAGCGGACGAATGTCGCTGACGAGATCGGCCAGCTCTATTAGCTCCGGTGGCACATGGCGGCCCGTGACCACGATGTGCAGTCCCTCTGGCCGGCGGCGGAACGCCTCGATGACTTCGGCGAGATCCAGGTATCGGTACTTAAGAACGATGTTCATCTCGTCCAGAATCACCATGTGATAAGAGCCATCATTGATCATGCGTAGCGCTTCCGCCCAGCCTCTCTGGGCGGTTTTCATGTCGGCTGCGCGATCCTGGGTGTCCCATGTGTACCCCTCGCCGACGACTTGGAAATCACAATTGGGGTAGCCGCTGAGGAATTGGCGCTCCGCGCTGGGTAACGCGCCCTTGATAAACTGAACGACGCCGAGCTTCATCCCGTGCCCGAGCACCCGTAACCCCATCCCGAACGCGGCGGTGGATTTACCTTTGCCGGTCCCGGTGTTGATGATCAGCAGGCCTTTCTCTTTGGTCGCCGCGGCCTTCTTCTTTTCGAACCCTTCCTTATGCCGTTGGGCCATGCGCTTGTGCGATTCCGGATCGGTTTTCATCATTGCTCTCCCGCTAGCAGCCTGTCGGACTTAGGGAACCGTAGCGAGGCGAGTGGGAAATCGAAGACAGATTTTCGATCATCTGAGGCGAATAGTAGTAACTATTTAACGAAAATGATCGGAAATATGGACCGATTTCCCACCACCGTAGTAGGTTCTTCCTAAGTCCGACAGGCTGCTAATGCCAACTTGTCGCGGTCAGCTCGCTCAAGAGCGCCGCCACCTGCGTGCGATCCGCGTGATAGCCGATGAATACCAGCTGCGATTCGCTAGGACAGGCTCTCGCCGTGTCGACTGTCAGCCTTACCCGCGTGCGAACACCCTCCACCAGCATCGCGTGCGCCGTGTCACCGGCTCGAACAAATCCTTTGGTGCGCACTATCGGTTCGTCCCGAGCCGCGGCCACCAGCGCCGCCTCCAACTTAGTCATATCCTGGGGCTCGTGGCTGTGAAGCACAAAGGACAGCCATCCGGGGTCGTGCTCGTGAAAATGCTTATGGGTCATCAAGCCGTGCGTGTGGGCGCCGAGACCCGAATGGCGGTGTCTATCCAGACGTCCTTGATAGGTAAGCGGTTGGATACTTGGTTCGGGGGCGGACGTCATCGGTGGATAGCCGTGGCCCTGCGCCTGGAACGTCGGTTGGTGCAGACGTAGACCCAAAGCCAGGCGGATATCGAGCCGTGCCTGATAGGCGAGCTCGAGAAAGCGAACGGTCGGTGTTCGTTGACGCAGGGTCGCCTCGGCCGACAGCAGTGTGCCTTCGTCGAGATCGTCGATCTTGTTCAACACCACCACATCCGCATTCTCGATCTGTTGTTCGAACAAGCTTGCTATGGCGGCCTGGGAGCCAGACAAGGCATCGCCGCGGTCGAACCGACCGGATAACAAGAGCGGCGTGTCCACCACCGCAAGTGTCGCGTCGAGGACGAAGTCGCTCGCCAAATCGGATGTTTGCAGCATCTCCATCACCGCGCTCGGTAACGCCAGGCCGGAGGTCTCGATCAGCACGTGATCGATGGTAGCACGGCGCTCGGCGAACGCCCGCATGGTGGGCATGAACATCTCATCCTCGTCATAGGCGATGAGACCGTGCGGGAAGTCATAGATCTCTACCTCCTCGCGGCCATCGGCGCTTGTGCGGACGATGGCGCCGTCGATAGAGACGGCACCGAATTCGTTTATCAAGATGGCCAAGCGGCGGGTATGCCTGTTCTTGACCAAGCTGGTGAGTAAGGTCGTCTTACCGGAACCGAGGAAGCCGGTAACGACCGTCACAGGAGTTGGCTTATTCATGTTTTAATTCCCCAATCCTCCAATTGTTGCAACACCACGGTAAAGCTCGAAGTGAGCACCGGATAGTCGAGGGGCGGGCGCTTTATGACCAACAGTGGAACGTCCAGCGCAGCCGCCGCCGCGGCCTTGGCCGGGTAGCCGCCCACATCGCCGGAATCCCTCGTCACCACGCAGTCGATGCCCCAGTCGCGCCACAGCACTTCATTGAACGCCCGCGAGAAAGGTCCTTGCATCGCGCAGATATGACTGGGCGGCAGGCCTTGTTCGATCGCTTTCCGCAGGAATTCTGGATCCGGTATTATGCGGGTAAACCATTGCCGCCCCGCAGCACCCGGGGTTTGCAAAAACACGGCGAGATCTTTGGAACCGGTCGCAAGAAAAATCCGTCCGCCGAGCTCGATTGCGTGTCTCGCCGCCTGCTCTGAGGATTGACACAGCTCCGCTCGGGCCGGATCGAGCGAGCTCGGCCGTTCGTAGCGTAGATAAGGGATCCCGAGCGTCTGCGACAGACTCATCAGTTGCCGGGACATCCGCGTCGCGTACGGATGGGTGGCATCGATGAGGGCGCGCGCCCGGCTTTCCGTCAGCGCCCCACGCCGCGCTTCGACGCCGCGCCGTCCGGCCAATACATGCACGCCGGGGCAATGCTTCTGCGCGACTTCGCGACCGTAGTCTGTCGCTGTGGATACGATCACCGGGTGGCCGCGCTCCGCAATCGCATTGGTGAGCGCATTGCCGTCGCTGGTACCGGAAAACACCCAAACCCCGTTGCGGGGGATCTCGCCGCATTCGGCCTCTGGAACAGGCGGCTTCCAGCCTCCATAGCCGCGCGGGGTGAAGATCCAGCGCCGCTTGCGCCGGGTAAATCGATTTCCAATCACGATGGTCGTGAGCATGTCGAACTGCAACGCACCCAGCTCCTCCAAACGGTAGATACTAACCCGCTGATCGGATCGATAGGCATTGCGCACCACCCCGCACAGCGTGGTCAACAACTTGTGCTCGAGCAGGATCCGTAAAATCCGGTAGATGCCTTGCCGCCGACCGGTGCCCTGCACGTTGTACAATACGCACACGAGATCGGCTTGTGCGATGTGACGGGCGCGGTGTTCGATCCACTCCCAGGGACACAATAGATCGGACAGACTCAAGGTAGCGTAGTCGTGCGATAGCGGTGAGCCGAGGAGGGAAGCACAGGCGTTGGCGGAGGTAATGCCGGGTATCACGTTAACGCTAAACGTGTCGTCTTCCCCCATCTCCTCGAAGGCCAGGGCCGCCATGGCGTAAACACCGATGTCACCGCCCGAAATCAACGCGACTCTGGCTCCCCCGCGGGCCTTATCGAGCGCCAGCCGCGCGCGCTCGCGCTCTTGGGTCAGAGGGGGTGTGTGGATTTCTTTCCCGGCGAGCCATGGTCCGATCCAGCGCAGATACAGCTCGTAGGCGACGACCACCTCGCTTTCCCGAAGCGCCGCTTCGGCCCTCGGAACCACCAGATCGCTAGCTCCCGGCCCGACCGAAACGAGATTCAGAACGCCGCTCATGACCCCAACCTGTCCTCAACCACCGCCACGGCCACCCCGTCGAGACAAGTCTTGGGCACAATGAGCTTGCCCCGGGTGCAGGCCACCAGCGCGCAGGGCTCACATACGCCCTCCACGCCGACGTTCTTGCGCACCCATTCCGATGACCGAGTGACCCACGCGCGAGCGGCGATCTGCTCGGCGGCGATCACTCGCAACGGGATGCGGTGGTGCTCGCAGAACCGGACCAAACCCGATTCCCGAGCCTTAAGCTCAATCGTCGCCGCTTCACGGATCGCTTCGAGGCCTCGGTCGCCCAAGGCATGGCGGACCGCGTGCTCGATCTGCTCGGCGCTCACGTCTTTGCGGCACCCTATCCCGACCACGAGCGGCTTCAAGGCCTCCGTGGCCGTGGTGACCACCGGTACGGCGCCGACCGCGTTGGCCACTCGGTAAGCGAGATCGTTGCCTCCGGCTTCATGGCCGCCGAGCAACGCGATCGCGAAGCGGCATGCCTCGTCCAGCACGACCACCGCGGGATCGGTACGTTTATCGAGCAGTCTACCATCGATGATCCGCAGCGCTATCCCGGTCGCCATTACCAGCACCCAATGCGAATGATCTCGAAAGACCCTACCGAATCGTTCTTTTTGCGACGTTGCGTTTTCCCACCCTCGAAACAGCGTGCCACCGAGCCGCGCTTCCAGCCGACGCCCCACGTCGTCGGCACGCTCGCGCAACAGCCAGATCCCGATCCGCTCCCTCACGTCCTCTTTCCCTGGCGCTGTCACCGGTTGCGGAACAAATGCCGGTAATCGGGGGCGTAGAGTCGCGACTCCGTGCCCCGATCCTCGGCCAGCACGGGACCGACGAGAAGCAGGCTCGTCAGCTTCCAGTCGCTCACTTTCACTTCGCTCAAGAGCTTGCCGAGCGTGCTCCGGTGCATGCGCTGGTCCGGCCAGGTGACGCGGTATACCAAGGCAAGGGGTGTGTCGTCAGGGTACTGGTGCTTCAGATCCGCCACGATTCGCTTGAGGTGGGGGCCGGAAAGAAAAATGCAAAGCGTCGCGCCGGACCTCGCCAACTCGCTCAAAGACTCTGTCTCCGGCACCGGCGAGGCCCGTCCGGAGACGCGGGTCAAAATGATCGTCTGTGAGACATTGGGCTTAGTAAGCTCGCTCGTAAGGGCCGCAGCGGCCGCCGTGAATGACGACACACCCGGTACGACCTCATAATCGATGCCGAGCCTGTCCAAGCGCCGCATCTGTTCGGCGGTAGCGCCGTAGATCGCGGGATCGCCGGAATGCAGCCGCGCCACGTCCCATCCCTGCGCTTGGGCGCGACCATAGCAGCTCTCCTGTTGGTCGAGGTTGAGCGACGCGGTGTCTATCAATTCCGCATCGCCGCGGCAGTAACATAGGACCTGCGGGGAGACCAGGGAGCCGGCGTAGAGGACCATCGGTACGCACTTGAGGATCTCCGCCCCGCGCACCGTGATCAGATCGTGGGCGCCCGGCCCGGCGCCGACGAAATAGACCTTCATAGGTGCCGCCTGTCCCGCGCGGCGCGTCGAATCAACAGGGTAGAGAGATACCCGAGCGACTCGTCCGCCGGCAGCTGAGCTAAATCGCTACACACTACTTCCCCCGGCAAGCCGATCCGGCATGCCAGCGCGCAACGCTGCATGATCTCCAGCTTTCGCAGGACCTCGAGCACCCAGGGCAGGCGCTTACCGATCTTCATCAGCACCACCACGTCGTGGGTCTCGATGTCGCGCTGTAACGCCTGCGGCTCATCGGGGCAGGGCAGAATGAGCACGCGCTCCTTACCTTCGCCGAGCGGCCAGGCCAAGTCCGCCGCCGCCGCGGCGTAGCTAGTGATGCCGGGAAAGGTCTTGTAGCGGAGCTGAGGCAGCCGATCCTTAAGGGCCGCGAGGACATACCCGTAGGTCGAATACGTCAGCGGATCGCCGAGGGTGAGATAGGCCACGTTACGGGTCGCCTTGAGCTCCGCGGCGAGATCCCTGGCCAATTCGGCGTAGTGGCTGCGCAGCACCGCGCGATCGGGATCCATCGTAAACTCGATCTCGCGCAGACGCTCTGCCGGGATCGCCAGTCCCGACAAACACTGGCGGGCGACCGAAGCTTCCGCGGAACGTGCGCGCGGCAGATAGATCGCGTCCGCGCCGCGGAGCGCCTCGAGCGCCGCGACCGGCAGATAGCCCGCCGGCCCGGGGCCGACGCCGATCCCGAAAAATAGGCCGAGATCGTTCATGCCGTCTGAGAGTTTGTGAAAAAATCGTCGCGAGCGAAGGGAGGTCGTGTTCCGCCGGAGCGGAGGTAGGGAGCTTTGAGGCTTGAGGCTGGAGGCTTGAGGAGTCCAGCCTCCAGTCTCCGAGCACCGCCAGAACACGAGATCCCGAGCGCAGCAGATTTTTTCACAAACTCTGACCCAAGGGTGAACCACGCAAACCGAACAACCTCACTTCTACCCGCTCCACCCTTGAGAGGCGGGCTTCCATCAAGCGGGCGGCACGGTCCTCGACTTCGCGCCATAACGCGCTCGCACCGGGATCCTTCTTTATCAGATCCATCGCCGCCTCGACGGTGTTCGCAGCTTTAATCCTCTCCACGTCCAAAGTCGAAAAACCGCATTGCGCCGCAACGCGGGCCACCGCGCCCATCGCCATACTGCTCTTGTTCGAATGCGTATCCCAAACCCCATCGAGTACCTTGGCCAGCTTGCCCGGATGCCCGAGCACCCACAACGTCGAAAGCCTCTTGTTTTCCAGCGCCAGCACCTGCTCGGTCCAATCGAGCGCAAACCCCACGAAGTTGGCGATCTGCACGATCCGTTTGGGCGGAAGCTTAAGGACCTGTCTCGCATAGGCGGTGCCGATCTTTCCCGGTGTATAGGCCGCGCTCGCGGCTCCGCCCCCAAGGGCGACACGGATATACACCTCGATGGACGCGATATACGCCGCGAGCGACATGGGCTCGACGATGCCGGTCGTGCCGATGATCGAGATCCCGCCCACGACACCAAGCCGCGGATTGAAGGTCTTGGTGGCGATGGCTTCGCCATTCTCGCAGCCGATCGTGAGATCGAAACCCGGGTTCGGCGCGCCGTCCAAGGCTTCTTCCACCGCCCACTGCATCATCTGCCGAGGCACCGGGTTAATCGCGGGCTCGCCGACCGGCACCCGCAGCCCCGGCTCGGTGACTGTGCCCACGCCAGCTCCGGCCAGAAAGCGGACCGTGCCGGTATGGTTTGGGCGCACCCGCGCAAAGATGATCGCCCCGTGCGTGTTGTCCGGATCGTCACCCGCGTCTTTCACGACATCGGCGCGGGCGGCGCCGTCGCTCAAACGCGCAACACCCAAAATCGGCACCGAAAGATAAAAGCGTCGGTCGGGCAGGCTGATAGTCACCTCCACCGACCTATCTCCCCGCAGTAACAACAGCAGCGCCGCCTTAACCGCCGCGGTAGCGCAGGTGCCACTGCTACGGCCGCGCCGCAGGCCGTTGGGGGCCGGGAGGGTCAAATCGAACGGCTGGCACCTCACAGCTCCAGTACCCCGGCCAGGTGATCCACCGCCGCGATCATCAATGCGTTGACGACCGCCGCCGCCCACGGCGATCCGCCGCGCGTGCCAGCGTTGGTGATCCGCGGTACCTGGAGGCAGCGGCGCAAATCGTCCTTGGCTTCCCGGGTGCCGACAAATCCGACCGGAAGACCGATCACGAGTTGCGGCCGCCAGCCGTGCTTCCGGATCAAGCGCGTCGCCTCCATCACCGCGGTCGGCGCATCGCCGATGGCGACGACGAGGTCGTTGCCCCAGCGCTGCCACGCGCGCCGTATCCCCGCCGCCGAGCGCGTCAAGCCGTAGGCTTCCGCGAGCAGGTGCGACTCCCGATCATGCACACCGCACCAGCTTTGAATACCGAGATCCTCCAGCAGGCTGCGCTTGAGCCCGCTCGCTACCATGGTCACATCGGGCACCACGCGCCGGCAGCGCAGCAAGGCCCGGATCCCCGTTGCGACCGCACCGGGCGAGAAATATATATCGTCCACGATGCCGAAATCGCCGCTGGTATGGACCAGCCGCTGCAGTACGCGCTTTTCCGCCGTTGGGTAGGCGGACCAGTCTCTGCCGGCCTCGATGATGCGCAAGCTCTCGGCCTCGATCGGATGCGGCGTGTAGGGTTTCGCTTGCGGCTTTGAAACAACCGGCTCGGCGTTCCTGGCAAGCAGGCCGCGCAAGTGATGCGCCTGTTGCGGGGCGCCCACCTGCTCCTCGAACCCCACGATCTGGATGCGATATTTGCACAGCGAGCAGTTCATGTGCGCGCGACCTGCCACGGCTTCCTGTGCTCTTTCAAGAAATACCTCCGCCACATCGGCATGCGCGCCCAGATATCCGGCCTTCAAGATCTCGATCTCGGGATGGCGCATCTGCAGCGCATCGGCCGCGGCATAGATGCGTTTGACCAATACACCGTCGAAAAGAAAATAGGGAAACACGATCATCCGCCGGTAGCCCAAGCGGGCGGCGGCCTGTAATCCATCCAGTACCAAGGGCTTCGCGGTCCCCGCGTAACAGACGAACGAAGCGCCGAATCCGAGGCCTTCTTCCAGCATGCGCGTGAGCTTCGATACTTCGGAATTGGCGTCAGGATCGGAGGTGCCCCGCCCGACCACGACCAGACAGGTGTCGGCGCGCCGCTCGGTCCGGCCCGAGCGGACTTCAGCTTCGATGATGCGTTGCTGCGTTAAGTGCAGCAACAGGGGATGCAGATCCATCGCCGCACCGAAGTGGAACTCGATCGCCGGAAAATCGCGCTTGAGCGCGGCAAGCTCGCTCGGCATGTCGTTTTTAGCGTGGGCGGCGGCGAACAGCAGCGCCGGGAGCATCACGACGCGTGTCGCGCCGCTCTGGACGGTCGCTCGGATCGCTGCGTCGATGGTGGGAGATGCGAACTCGAGGTAGCCATGCGCAACGCGACCTTGCGGCGCGCGTGCTTTGATGAGCTCGACGAGGGACTCGAGCTCGCGGATCCCGGCCGGATCGCGGCTGCCGTGGGCGGCGACCACAATGCTATACTCGTTCACCTCCACCGGATGATATCGATGAGGGCTCGCATCGTTTTTGTGTTTAAACACGTTAAGGCACGTCGAAAAATGCGTCTTTTGTCCCGATACGGGCTTGCAGCCCGACACGGCGCAGGAGACGCCAAGTTAGCAGTGCCGGCGGTAAAGCGTCAAGCAACCACTTGGCGTGGCGGCCGCTTGCCAGCTTGTGCTCTACAGTATAAATTACGGTAAATTCTGCTAAATTCATTAAATAACGTCACTACGAGTGCGGATGGCGAATCATCCAAGGCACCTGCTAATACACCACCTGCAATCATAACGGATCATGATCGTCTGTATCGGCGCGGGGCCGGGCGACACGGGTTACTTGACCCAGCGCGGCGCGGAGATCATCCGCGCCGCCGATGTGGTGGGCGGCTTCAGCGACGTAGTCGATATCGTCCGTAGCCTGATCCCGCCGGCGGCAGAGGTGGTCACCATGGGCTACCGAGATCAGACCGAAAAGCTGGTACGGGTGGCGGCGGCACACCACGCCGGCAAACATTGCGTCGTCGTGTTCATGGGCGATGTCCATTTCAGCGGCTTCCAGTATCTCGAACGTGTCGAGCGCGCCTGCGGCCACCCGGTCGATACCCTGCCGGGAATCTCGTCGGCCCAGATCCTCGCTTCCCGCGCCAGAGTGTGCTTCGACGAGACTACGTTCATCACCTTCCATCGGCGCGGCGATCTCGACCCGTTCAAGCGCCATCTCATCCACGTGTTGCAAGATGACCGGAACGCTATCGTCATCCCCCGCCCATGGGATTTCATGCCTCGCGACATCGCAGCTTACCTTCTGCAGCACGGGATCTCGCCCGGGCATCCGACCGAAGTCTGGGAGAACCTGACGCAGACGGAGGCACAATGGCATGGCCCACTCCGGGAGTGTGTGACCCGCGACTTCAGCGACATGAGCATTATGTTGATCCGTGCACTCAAGCCCATGACGAGCCAGATTGAGACATGCTGACGAAGAGGGTATGTCGATGGGCCCGACGACCAAGCACGTGGTGCGTCGATGAGAAGCGCGCCGTCATGACGTCGGTCTTGCGCCAGAGGAGTTGTGCTAACCACTCGCGCACGGCCTGTCCCCAGCTCTTGGGAGGCCCTCACGCGCGCGAGACGCCAAAACGTGTCAGATCATCAGCATATAAAACCGTTTACGGCCCACATCGAGGCCGACCACCTCCGATTTTTAACCCGAGGACTATCGTAATTGGAGAAAGGAGGGAGAAAGGGCAGGATCGACTATTTCGGGCGCTGTCCAACGAACAAATAAGCGACCCTGGCCGTTCGCAGTAACAGTAGTATGTCTAGCGGGTTAAAGTCCCGTCCAAGGAGTTGTCCGTACACCTTGGTAGCATGAGGAAGCGGCGTTGGAGCAATCCGGGGTCGTGAG
>JBOIEG010000891.1:0-1086 GCA_050740915.1 Gammaproteobacteria bacterium
CAAGCTATCGCGTTTCTCGGCGCTAACGCTCAGCGCGCACACCCCGCACGCGACACCCAAACCGGACGCCTGCAACTGGGCTTAGAACCCGTTTTCGGTGGGCCTTAAGTACCTAACCTATGAACCACTAATAATAGGGAGGGAATCAGTATGTGCAGAACAGCAAGGCAAATCTTCGCCTGCGGAATGGCCGCGCTCGTATTCCTGAGCGCCGGACCCGCTCGGGCAATGGAGACGTGCAACCCGGTGTCAACGCCAATGACGACGCTGGCTTGCAAGGAAGGCGTGATGGGTAGTGCGGGCGACTCGCCGCTGGTCAAGGCGGGCGGGATCGCGTGCACGTTGACCTGCTCGCGAGCTTCAGCAAACGAGCCTTGCCCAGGTGGGCAAGAAGAGGTGATCATTTTCCATGCCGGGAGCCTGGCCAACGCTTTCGCGCCATTGGAGCAGGAATTCGTTTGTCGGACCGGGATCCACGTGATCGATTGCCGAGGTGGTAGCCTGGATCTCGCCAGGGCGCTGACTGCAGGCGGCTATGCGGCCGACATCTATGCCCCAGCCGACTATCTGGATATCGATCTCTTTCTCAAGCCCGGAGGTTACGCGGATTACAACATCCTGGTTGCCGAGGGCAAGATGGTCCTGACCTACACGAGCAGCAGCACGGGCGCCGACAAGATAGCCCAGCCTGGCGCTTTCGGTCCTCCGGACTCCATTCCGGACGCGGTGGACGACTGTGGGAAAGGAGGAGGTACGGCGGAGCCGGAATCGTGCTGGTTCTCGATCCTGACGCAGCCCGGCGTCGTCATCGGGACTGGGCATCTGTACCTCGACCCGGGAGCGTACCGGAATCCCATGGTATTCAAGCTCGCCGAGGAGTTCTATGGCATACGCAATCTTTACACTTCTCTGCTGGAGCACGATCTGATTGGCCCAGCCGCTGTTCCGCGAGGCACCTTCGGAGCTTCCGTCAATAGGTGTGTAAATAGCTCAGGCGGCTTCCCTCACAGACTCCTCTTTGATTCGTATTCCATCGGCATAGGGCGCTCCCTGGTAGACGTCTTTGAGGAGGTCTGCCGCATTGAG
>JBOIEG010000892.1:0-3317 GCA_050740915.1 Gammaproteobacteria bacterium
GTGCCGGCCCTTATCTTTGTCCCTGGTAACGTAATCTCAATAGCCTTGTCACGTTCAGGCATGCACGCTGGATTGGGTATTCCAACCCCGGTGTTACCTGCATACGCGGTTGTGAGACACAAGGACAACAACGAACCGATAATCGAAGGAAGCACTCTCATAAGAACCGAGTGGCAAGCTCCGTGTTTGTGCCTGACTTTAGTCGTTGACATGAGTGTATGATGATGCGGCATAGAATATTGTGCCAATTCCATATAAGGTTGTAGTACATCTTTTCTGAGTCTAACTGATCCAGTTCTTCGGCATACTTTCAGCATTTTGCACGGCCTCGCATTCAGCGCGTTCATAATCCACCTGCTGCTACGGGCGCTACCGCTCCCGCATGGCCTCATGAAACACTCCCCGCACCGGTGAGAGCAGATATTCCAAGACCGTGCGCTGGCCTTGATGGATCTCTGCCACGACATGCATGCCCGGTGCAAAAGCGTACCGCCTTCCGTCTCGCTCTAGCACTTGCGCATTCAGCTCAACGATAGCCTTGTAGGTTAACGAAGGCTGCGGCTTCGCCTTACTTTCCTCGGCAGCGTGGTTCTGAGGCTGGGCGTCGTTTGCATCGGCGCTGACGTGCACCACGCGTCCTTCGATGAGGCCGTACTTCTGGAAGGGATAGGGCGCGATTTTGATCTTGGCCGTCTGTCCTTGGTGCACGAAGCCGACATCCTCGTTCTTGACCATGACCTCGGCCCGAAGCTTTTCATTGCTCGGCACCAGCGTCATCAAGACCGTGCCGGGACTGACCACGGCCCCGAGCGTGTGGGTGGCGAGATCTTTGATGACCCCAGCCTGTGGCGCTTTAAGTTCAAGCAACGCGTTCTTGTGTCGCTGCTTGGCCCATTCTTGTTGGAGTTTGTCGAGCTGGGCTTGGGCTTCGATGCGCTCGTTGTGGAGTTGCTCTTGGTAGCGGGAGGTAATTTGCGCGAGTTTATTTTCGACTGTGCAATGGCGGCTTTGAGACTCCCCACGGTGCGCTCCTGCGCTTTTAGGTCTGGCTCGGTCTCGATGCGGGCCCGGCGGCGCTCCAGCACTTGGAGTTGCCCGGCCAAGGCTTTCTCGCCGAGCTTCGCCCAAGCGGCTTCTTCTTGTCGGTAGGAAGGCAGGACGGCTTGGAGTTTCTTGCGGGTCTCGCCAGCGGCGCCGAGTTCTTCCTTGGCTTTGCTGAGCGCGGCCCGCTCTTCGGCGAGCGCATCCTGGTAGGCGCGTCGATGCGCTAGATACTGGGCGTCCACTTGCCGGAAAAGCTCGGTCGGATCGCCCACCTCTCGATGCAGCCCGGATCCGGACAGCTCGGCATCGATGCGGCGCAGTTGCAATTCCCGTTGTTTGACTTCGGCAGCGACGATTTTAATGTCTGCTTCGGAGAGCTGAGTATCGAGGCGCATGAGGATTTGGCCTTCCATCACGTCATCGCCTTCGTTCACCAAGATCTCGCGCAAAATCCCGCTCTCCGCAGGCTGCACGATCTTCACGTAGGTCTGTGGCACGAGCTTGCCCTCGGCGACCGCGATGATGTCGAGCTTCCCAATCGCGTCCCAGATCGAGAGACAAGCGCAAAGCGCGAGCAAGGTATAGAGCATGGCCCTCGGCAAGGGCGAGGGCGGGCGCTCCTGCAGGGCGAGGATAGCGGGGGCGAAGTCCAGGGCTTCGACGGCGAGGGAATTGGGGGTGTTCGTCATAGTGAGTGATCCTCGTTCGTCTGGAGTCGCGGTGGTCAAGGGTTCCGATCGGTTGTGACGACCGACATATGCTGCTCTTCCCTCGGCCCTCCGATGCGCACCACTTCATCGACGTGTAAGCCTCGCGGTAAGTGGTGGGTGATGAAGAGCGCGGAAATCGTCCCTTTGAGCGCATTGATGGTCTTCGCCAACTGCTCGGCGGTGGACGCATCGAGGCTGCTCGTGGCTTCATCGAAGAGTAAAATCTTGGGACGCTTGAGGAGCGCGCGGGCAATGGCCAAGCGCTGCTTTTGAGCGCCCGAGAGCCCCACCCCGCGCTCACCGATTTCGGTTTGATAGCCCTTGGGGAGTCCTTCGATGACCTCGTGGATCTCCGCCATCTTGCAGGCCGTGATCACCTGCTCGAAACCCGCATCGGGATCCGCGATGATCACGTTGTCGTAGATCGTACCCGAGAACAACACGGTCTCCTGTGGCACAACGCCGAACGTGCGGCGTAGCTCGTTGGCGGAGAGATACCGGATATCTCGGCCATCGAGCAGAACTTTCCCATCGCTTGGCAAGTAAAAGCCTTGGAGTAACTTGGCCAGCGTGCTCTTGCCCGAGCCGCTCGGTCCCAAGAGCGCCATACACTGCCCGGGCTTCAACGTGAGATTGAAGCCGCGGTAGAGATAAGGTAGGTGTTCGTCATAACGGAACGCCAAATCACGGAGCTCGACCCGACCCGCACCCTTACTCTCGCGCGCGGGGACGAGCGAATAGGGTTCGTGCGGGGCGTTCATGACATCGCCTAGTCGTTGCACGGCGATATGCGCTTGCTGAAATTGTTGCCACAGGCCCACCAAACGTAGCAAGGGTTGCGACAAGCGTCCGGCGAACATCTGAAAGGCCACCAGCATGCCGATGGTGAATTCCTGCTGTGCCATAACCAGGGTCGCGCCCATCCACAGGATGGCGAGCGTCATCAGTTGTTCCAACGTGTTGGCGAGGGTATTGTAGGTATTGCCCAATTGCTTCGTGCGGAATCCGGCGTGGAGATAATTCGCGACATACTCTCCATAGCGACTTGCGAGTTGCGGCTCCATCTGCAAGGATTTCACCGTCTCGATCCCGGCGAGGTATTCGGTGAGGAAAGCTTGGTTGCGAGCACCGACAAGGAACTGTTGATTGAGGCGTTCGCGGAAACGCGGAGCGACAGACATGCTCATGAGCACGATAGCACAGAGGATGACGACCGATATCAAACTCAACGGCACGCTGTAATAGAGCATGATGCCAAGGAAGATGAATAGGAACGGTAAGTCGAGGAGGAACGTGATGGCGGCGCTCGAGATGAATTCACGGATGGTCTCGACGCCTTGGAGCCGAGCGACGACGACACCCGTCGGGCGATGCTCGAAATAACGCAAGGGTAGTTTGATGAGGTGCTCGAAGACGTGAGTCCCAAGCACCGCATCGCGAGCTTCCGTCAATAGGTGTGTAAATAGCTCAGGCGGCTTCCCTCACAGACTCCTCTTTGATTCGTATTCCATCGGCATAGGTCGCTCCCTGGTAGACGTCTTTGAGGAGGTCTGCCGCATTGAG
>JBOIEG010000893.1:0-1509 GCA_050740915.1 Gammaproteobacteria bacterium
CTCAATGCGGCAGACCTCCTCAAAGACGTCTACCAGGGAGCGACCTATGCCGATGGAATACGAATCAAAGAGGAGTCTGTGAGGGAAGCCGCCTGAGCTATTTACACACCTATTGACGGAAGCTCCGGCCTGGGAGCCAAAAAGCCCGATGGATGCCGCCGGTTGTGCAGCTGCATGTGCAATCAACCCCACATCAATTAGCGAAAATAGGGAATATGGCGGTTCCGTATATGCAGCTCCTGGTGGGGGGTATACTTACACAGAACCCAAAGCGGCAAAAGAAGCATCCTCTGGCCCGACCTTTCCACCTAAACCAATAGTCCCCGAGGCGTGGTATCACACACATAGCCGTTACGATCCGAAGCTCGGTCGAAGCAACTTCGAATTCTCGCCTCGAGACAAGTCGTTTTCCGATTACACCGGAAAACCGAATTACCTGGCAGATCCCAATGACGAGGTTCATAAGTATGATCCGGACCCAAATGCGCGAAGACAAGGAAAGATTACACATTATGGCAAGTGTCCGTAAGTACGTAGCAGGCCTGGGCATCTTTGTTCTGTCAACCGCTACGATTGCATATGAGGTTCCGTGGCGCAACATAGAGATTGTCATCCGCGGAGATTACCTTCGCGCGTGCACGGTGGCGTACCGCGACTTCTTCGAACAGTTCAAAGGCATCGAGGAAGTTAGAGAACACAAAGACGCTTCTAAGTTCGAGAAACACGTAGATCAGATCGAAAACTATAATATCGAAGTCAGTGTAGGACACCAATGAATGTATCGCAGGAACCCACGATAGCTTAGCCTATGCGTATGGCACAGCGCGAAAGTGGTTATGCTGGAGGGCGGTGTGTTGTTATGTTTTCGCAGTTTCGCCAGGCCTCATGAAGAGCCGGCTGATCTTGCTGTTGTGCCACGACCGCGTATCGGCTACGCAGGCGTAATTAAGAAACAACTCGACCTGGCCCTGCTTGTGCGTCTTGCACTCGCGCGACCCCGGCACTCGTTCGTTCTGGTGGGCCCAGTGCTGAACGTCTCCGGCAAGGAGGAGCACGTTGCCAGACTGTGGCCGTCGCCGAATGTTTTTTCCTCGGCGCGAAACCGGCTGAGGTGCTGCCCGCCTACGTCCAGCACTTTGACGTGTGCCTAATGTGCTACGAGGTCAATGACTACACGAACTACATCTATCCACTCAAGTTGAATGAATACCTGGCCACGGGCCGACCGACGGTGTCTTCACCCATCGACGCGGTGAGAAGCTTCTCTGAGGTGGTGACGATCGCGTCCACACACGCCGAATGGCTGGAAGCGATCGACGTCGGCTTGGGCGTCGCGGCCAACACACCAGCGACCGTGGAATTTCGGCAAGCCTATGCGCACGAACACGACTGGGATGCGCTCGTCGAGCGCATCGCTGGGTTGTTCCATGACGCCCTCGCCCGGGCGGACAGCATCAGAGGACAGCCCGGGCGTGCTGAATCTGTCACCCAAGAGAAAACGAGGACTCC
>JBOIEG010000894.1:0-8364 GCA_050740915.1 Gammaproteobacteria bacterium
AGGCGAGCAGCCGGCGTCGCCAAGCGGCGCGTAGGCGCGCGGCGGAGCAACGCAGCCAGCGGGTGAGCCAAGCCTTGCAGAAGCTTGCCGACATCGAGCGGGGGCGCAAGAAAAAGCCGGCACCGAAGAAGGACGCCGAGACCGAGGAAGCGCACGCCAAGCGTACCGAGCCGCGCGCCTCCAGTACCGATCCCAACGTCCAGTTTGCCACCACGACGGATAGCCCAAGTCGCCTCGTCTCATGTGCTTCTCGCCCGTGAGACGAGGAGGACGGGATCACGACCTTCGTTCCCAAGCCGCTGACCTCAGGCAGCAAGGCCGAAGGCCGCTTCGGCAAGCAAGACTTTGTCTACATTGCCCAGGACGACGAATACCGTTGCCCGGCCGGGCAACGTTTAATCAAGCGCTTCACGACGGTTGAAGCCGGGAGGACGCTGGACGTCTACTGGAGCTCGGCATGCCCGCGCTGCCCGATCAAGGCGCAATGTACACCCGGCAAAGAACGCCGAGTCAGGCGCTGGGAGCACGAAGCAGTCCTCGACGCGATGCAAGCGCGGTTGGATGCAGATCCTTAGAAGATGCGCGTGCGCCGCCAAACCGCCGAACATCCGTTCGGGACGATCAAGCTGTGGATGGGGTGGACACATTTCCTGACTAAGACGCTGGGCGGAGTTAGCAGCGAAATGAGCCTTCATGTGCTCGCCTACAACATCAAACGCGTGATCAAGATCCTAGGCCCTGGAGCACTGATCCAAGCTATACGCACACTGAAGGCAGGTTCTGGTTCGCAAACCGAGGCGAATGGCAGCGGCATAGCGGCTGCTCTGACATCGTCTTTCACAATTCCTCGCTGACTCGCCAAAAAATACCGATCAACACGATCAGCGAGCGGCCTCATTTGCATTGCCAACGAGCTTTGCCAGCTAGCCCCGGACTTCTCTTGGTTTTTACACAGCCTCGGCCAGGAGCGGGACCATCATGGTATGCTAGAAGTCACAAATTCGCTGTCCTCAACAACGAAGTGACTTTCAGAGGGTACCAGCAGGCAGGTCCTATCGGGCTGAGATACTCCACGGTATGGGCAAATAAGGCAGGGGGCCGAATCTCCCCAATCATTGCCAGTGGCTCATTTTTACTTCCTCGCTACCAACCCGCGGGGGCCGCTGCAGGACGGACGCAGCGTTTTGTCAACACTGTCAGTATTCAATACTGACGCTGGAGCCCCCAAACGAACGCTGTTGAGCGTGACCACGCTCACGTTTCTACGCTTTGACCTCTAGCCTCCGTCGACGCGTGCCAGAGACTTTGGCGACGAACCAATGCAATGCCCCAGTGTCATCGGCGGATCCCCATCCTTCGTTCGAATTCCTCGAAACGCGAAACTGGGCGCGCCATTGGATCGTCGGAGCGAATATCGTCTGCTGATGAACGCGCGCGCAGGTTTACTTGCGTCCCGCTCCTCACTTTCGAGCGCGCTATCTCTCGCTGGGCGAGGTGGTGTGGCTCTAGTCCTCGGGCCTCACTTTCCCGCTCTGCCCGCTTCCGGGCCCCCTTGAGCTCGCGCACCGCGACCAATAACATAGCATCCTCCGGGTCGATCGCCAGAGCTTTCTCAAGGCCTGCTTCGGCCCTTTTCCAGTTGCCCCGGCGCTTGTCGGCCTCCGCCCACAGCTTGTATTCGTCTTTGATGCGGGCAATGCCCTTTAGAGCCTCCTCATTCACGGGGATCAGTTTCAATACCCGCTGATAGGTCTCAAAGGCCGCATCTCCAACAGGCGTGGTCAGCCGCTTGGTTGCCATCTGGCGCTCCGCCTCGGCCAAAAGCGCGGCCACCCGCTGGGTCTTTGCGCTCGGCGCGGAGGCTTCTCGCCCCGGCGCGATCGCCCCCGATTGCAACCTGGAAACGCTGTGCTCCTCATGCGCTGAAGGGGTTTCGTGCCCCCATCCATTCTTTAGCATAGGGGCAGGCGGTCCCAGAGGCGCTACTGAGCCGTCAGTGATCGGTGAGGGCGGGAGGCGGTCAGAGCCGGCGATAAGCCGATCCTTCGTGGGCTCGGGGTCCGGCGTGAACGCAGGATGCCCGTCTGGGGCCGTCAAACGCGAAGCGAGCATGGCAGCGACCGCCACGAATAGGCAAGCTGCCGCTCCTGCGGCGAGGAACCGAGGCTTGGGGTGCCAAACCAAGCGTGCTTCATGGAGCTCGTTAAGAAATCTGTCGACCGTGGGGCTGCGCTGGGCTCGGTCGAAGGCGAGCGCCCTGCACAGCGCTTTCCACTGCCCATGGCTCAGGCCCTTGCGCCGCTCTACGGTCAGCCCCGCCTCCCGCGCTTCTATCGCCGACCGATAGCCGAAAGGATGCACACCCGTCAGCAGCTCATACGCCGTGCAAGCCAAGCTATAGACATCATCGCGCGGGTCCGGTTCCTGACCTTCTAACATCTCCGGACTAGCGTAGGCGGGGCTGATCGCCCCAACTCGAGCAGGTTTCTCTTCACCCCGGTGGGGAGCAAACGGGCGCGCGAGCCAAAAGTCGATCAGCTTGACCTCACCCGCCTTGGTGAGGAAGACATTCGCTGGCTTGAAATCACAGTGCACAATGCCTCGGCTGTGTGCGTGGGCCAGGGCCTGGCCCACGCTGTTGATGATGGGCAGCGCTTCAGAAGCGCTCATCCCAGAAAAGCTCTCAGAGCGGATCCGCGCCGTCAAAGGCTCACCGCGCAGGTACTCCATGGTCAAATACGCCGTGGAGTCGTCGCGGTAGAACTCATAGATCCTGACCAGGTTGGGATGCACTAACCCTCGGTAGCGCTTAACCTCGTGTTGAAGCGCTGCTAGTCGCCGGGGATCGGCTCGGAAGCGGGGATTCAAAACCTTCACGGCGATATAGCGATCGAGCGCATCGACCGCCGGTTGTCTCCGATCCAAAGCTTTATATACCGTGCTCGTGCCACCAGCCCCAACGCATTCGATTAATTCAAACCGCCCTTGGAGCAGGGTGCCTGCGCTGTGGAAAGCGTCTCCTCCCTGTCGATCCTCGCCCAAGGCGGAGCCTTGGCAACCTGCAAGGTGGGCTGCGACATCCGGACCTGGCTGTTCGGTCATGTGTATTGCCCTATGGGAAACCACGGGATGAATTCTAAACGTCCCGCACTATACGCTGGCGCCACGCGTTCACCTTGTGATCTAGGGGCGCAAACATTCCTCTCGTCCCTATCGACTGTTTGCCAGATCTTAACTAACAGCGCACCATATGGTACATTTGTCGCGCCCTTTTGTATAAGGACATAACTCCTTTAAGCGGCAGCGGGTTATGCACATTAGACGCAACTTACAAAGCGACGAGGCCCGGCGGGAAGGAACGAAGTGTGGCTGGACGCGGTTTCTTGGAATTGTCCTGTTCGGGATAGCTACGACCGCAGCCGCGCAAACCGCACCCAGCACTCCTGTCAGTCTGCTCCAAGACATCGTACTGGTGCTGGACAATTCCGGCAGCATGAAGAAAAATGACCCCCGGTTCCTGACCAAACAGGCGGTTGGGCGTTTCGTTATGGGGGTACCGGATGATGCCCGGCTGTCCCTTGTGATCTTCGATAAGCGAATCCACGCGACGCTTTTAGGAAGCCGCGATGCAGTTAACCTCGCCCAGTTTAACTATCGAGGTCCTTTAACCAACATCCCAGCAGCCATCCAGCGGGCGATCCAAGAGCTGAAGCTCAATGGGCGAACCCGGGCGGCGAGAACCATCGTTTTATTGACCGACGGGGTAATAGACACCGGCGCCAAGTCGCGAGACCGGGAGCTTACACGCTGGCTGCGGGAGGAGTTGCTCAGGGATGCCCGCGACAGCGGGATAAAGATCTTTACCATCGCTCTTTCTGCGGGCTCCGATATTCAGCTCCTACAAGAACTCGCTCAACGAACTGGGGGGAGATATTTTGGGGCCCCTCAGGCCGAGGATGTGTCGGATATATTCACACAGCTTTCCCATTCGTTCTTCGCCCCAGCCCCACGGCAAGTATCTTTCGAGCAAGTACCTCAGTTGGCACCGGTATCACCCCGCACGCCCGGCGCCGATCCCGCGCCTTCCGATCTGCCGCACGCGGTCCCACCAACGGCCGGGGCCAAGAAAGCGTCGACCCTGCCAGGCAACGCCCCTTCACGCAAACCGGAACCGAGGGCAGAGACCGGCGCGACCGCGCCTCTGGTGGTGTCCCCCCAACCACCTTCCGGCGCGGGGGCACAGGAGGCTCCCATCACGTATGCATTCGTCGTGATCGCAGCGTTGATCGTGGCGGCGGTCCTAGCGCTCGTCGCGGTGTTGCTGTGGTATCGCGAGCGCAAACCACGGCACGTCCCAATGCCCATGGCGTATTTGTTCGATCTCGAGGGAGCTACAGGCCGCGAGCGTCACGAGCTTGGCGCCGTTACCGTAATCGGCCGTGTTCCCACGGCTGAGCATAACATCGTGATCAACCGACCAGCGATAGGTCGCGTTCACGCCGTGATAGAGCGCAAGCACCATGGTTTCTGGTTAATCGACCAAAACAGCAAAAACGGGACCTATGTAAATGGCCATGTCATAACTGGGCCCACGTGCCTTACCCACGGCGACCAGGTACGTTTCCACGAGTTACCCTTCGAGTTTGCCTTGGCCGGAATGATCTTGGCCGATGCGACTGTGGTGGTGGGGGGAGACTTGACCTTATTTAGGGACTTGGGCGTACGCGCAACCGGGGACGGGGGACTTGGGGGGTCGCGGTAACCCACATCACGAGGTGTTGCCATGATCTACCAGGAAAAACCCGTTCCCACGTACTTGCCTCAGCTCTGCGAGGCAGCCTTCGCCCTCGGGCAACTGCTCTACGAACTCACTCGCTCCGTCGAACAGCACCACTAGCACACAGGTCTAGTTATTGTCGCGGCTGCGACCGGGGGTGGATGCAAGGCGATGATCGTCACCGCAAGGGGCAGAACAGGTTAATCGGGCCTCGCCATTCCATGCCAGCGGCAAAACCCGTGCGGCCAAACGCTCCAAGCGTCCGGCCGCACGGGTTTTACAGCAGACCGCGTTCCGCCATCGACACCGACCCTTCGGCCGAGACCACGAGATGGTCGAGGAGCCGGATGTCGAGAAGCGCGAGTGCCTCCTTAAGGCGCTGGGTGATCTGCTCGTCCGCGCGGCTCGGAGTCGGATCACCCGAGGGATGCGAGTGGAAGATGATGAGCAGCGTTGTGCTCCAGCGCTCGCTGCGCCACCACCCGTGGGTAGACCGACGCGCCGTCGATGGTGCCCGTGAACAGATCTTCACCGGCGATCACCCGATGCTTGGTGTCGAGATAGAGACATCCGAAGATCTCGAAGCGCCGCTCGGCCAAGCGCAGCCGCAGATAAGCCCGCACATCGGCGGGATTGGTCAGCGCTTCGCCCGGCGCATGCCGGCGTTCCAGGATCGCCAGGGCCTCGGCGATGATCCGATCCTCGTCACTGGTATTGCTCAAGGCGGGCATGACCCTACTGAGCACGGCGCTCATGGCGCCGCCTCCGTCAACAGCTCGCCCAGATCGGCGCGCCGCAAGCGGTACACGATGTCGCCATACTCGCCGCGCAGCGGCTTGAGCTGCGTGATCCGCACCCAAGGAATGCGGCAGCGGATAAGATGCACGCACTGCCCGACCGCGAAACGACGATGGTAAGCGCGTACTCCCTCACGCCAGGCCTCACACTCGGCAGGCGCCAGTTCCAGGACGAGCTTATAGCTCCCCCGATGGATCCCGAGCACGGCGCCCGTATCTCCACGGACCACGGCGTGAAAGTCCGGGGCTTGTGGTCCCTCATCGCCCACGAACACCGGTTGCAAGGATACCGGGAAATAGGCCCGGGTTTCGGTACCAAATGACGTTACGTGCATAGCACACCTCCGATTGAATTCGGGGCGCACGCCACCCCGAGGGGTGTGTGGCACCCCACTGGGTTGATATAAAACACAAGGCCTGATCGGCCTTACGGCCGGCCACCGGGAATGCAGGCACGCGGTGGCCAAGGGGCTGTTCGCGAGAACAGCTACGGGTGCGACTGAAACCGCAGCCGCCACGGTGACACCGTCAAGGCCCAGGGCCTTTCCGAAAAACCTCTGCGGAGGCAGCCGGATCGTGACGGCGTGCCGGCGCATGAGAACACTAATCGCATGACCGCTCAACAATGGTTTACTCATGGCAACCTCCAAAGAGGGGCAGAGCGCAGGCCAGTGGGGCGCGCTCTGTCCAAAGGCTGCAACAAGACAAGACCTGCGTTAGCCTTAGGGCTCGCCACCGGCATGCGGACACGCGCGGGAAGGTGGCACAAGCAGGAAAGGGGCTGTTCGCGAGACCAGCAAGGGTGCGGCTTTGACCGCAGCCGCCCCGGTGAAACCCTTTCCGCTGGGACCCACGAGTCACAGGGGAAAAGGGGCCCGCCGGGAAGATCCCAGCGGGCCTGAGGGCGATGCAGCAGGCGCCGCTCAGCCATCGCGCCGCCTCTGCTCAAGCGATGAGAACTCGAGCGCCCGTCCCAGAGCGGGGCGCGCCCGGCGGGACTTCGACTTACGCCGCTTGGGTGCCTCCGCGCTTGGGTCCTGAGCCGGAGGCAGCGGGACCACATTGTCCGACTGTCGAGGCGCAGCAGCTGTTGGCTCTTCCTGCGGCCGCCGCAAGACACCGCATGGGTCGGAGGCCTTTTGGGCACGCGCGGCGAGTGCCGTGATCGCGAGCACAGCAGTGACCTGAAAGAGCAAAAGGCCAATGCACTCCATGGCGATCACCACGCGCTCCTGCGCTTCGATGCGCCCCGAGCTCCGGGGCGCCTCCCGATACAGCTTGGCAAGCTTCCCGCGCGACGCTGAGAGCCGCGCCTGGGTCGCCTCGATCGCCGGCAACCAACCGGAGCGCTTGCCGGAGTTTGCGGTGAAGACCGCAAGCTGCTCCGCAAGCTGCCTGATCTCGGCCTCGACCAGCGGGATCTCCTTGGCTCGCGCCTGATCGCTATGTTGTGCCACCGCCAATCCCTCCAGGACCGGCGTGCCGATCTGATATAAGGGTCCGAGCAGGAGCAGCCCACTCGCAACACAGGCCAACGCCCGGCTCCCTGTTCCGGACCGCGTCCAGAGCCAGAGGGCCGTTGCCTCCAAGAGCAGCGACCAGGCGATACCGTAGGGCCCGAGCTTTCCGGACCAAAACGCGATCCCATGGGCTTGGAGCAGACCGATTGAGCCCGCCAGCACGATCCCAGATCCCAGGATCATCACTTTTCCCATCTTTGCTCCTTAGCCGCCTCCGCAAGCGGATCTGTGAATAAAACCCCAAATGACGGCGGAATGAGGTCGAGACCTCCATCTCCGGGGTAAGGGCGCTGTCTTTAGGAACAGCGAAGGGCGCGACTGAGTCCGCAGCCGCTACGGTGAGAGACCCTTTCCGAAAGTCTCTGGAGAGAGACCTTGGGAAAGACCCCGCCGGTGGCGGGGCCCGGTCAAGGCGCGCGCCCTCAAGGTGCTGGGTCAAAGCCCTGCGGGCGCATAGCGGAAAGCCTCCTGGCCACCTACCCTCTGCAAGCCTCCTTCGGCCGCCTCGCTTCAGCCTCCGGGGATCACTTGCCGGTTCGGATCTTGGGGTGCTCGAACCTCATAAAGGTCGGGCGCGGATTGACCGCACAAAGGGGCGCTGCGCTTGGGACCCGGCGGCGGGCAGCCGGCACGGTAACAAGGACGAAGGCCGGACATGGCCTTCCCAGAGCCGCGCACACGGATCGAGGAAGGCCACGTCCGGGCTGTTCCCGTTCTGCGTGGTGTTAGCGCTGAAAGGCGCAGCGATAGGGTGCGAGATCAGTGCTCGCCGCGGGATCGAGCGGTTATAGAGAAAAGGGGCCGCCGTTTCACGGACGGCGGCGGGGTGAAGCACACGAGGAGCGAGCTCCTCGTGTGATCGGGGCCTCGGCATTCGGTCGAATGCCGGCGCACCTACGACAGGGCCCGAAGGTGCTAAAGGGCGCTGATCCTGAGATCAGCAAGGGTGCCTATTAACGACAGGCAGTCGGTGAAACTCGCTTCGGACAGCCTCGATCACGAGGCTCTCCAAAGCGGGCTTACGTCAAGTATAGCCGATCCGGCCGGGGATCCCTCCCCAGCCGAACCGTATCCCCTCACGCCGCGGCGTGCGCTCGTCCTTGGGGTGCTTGCGTCTCTTCCCGGGCCTTCGGGCGAACGACGTAGTCGCCCTCCACCTTGGCCCAGTCGATGAGCAGGAGACGGGCCTTGAGGCTCACGCCCGTCTGGCCCTGCTTCTCACCGTTCTGGTAGGTGAACGTTTCCGCGTACAAATCGCTCAGTTTGAACC
>JBOIEG010000895.1:0-4685 GCA_050740915.1 Gammaproteobacteria bacterium
CATCATGGGAAGCGTGAACCACAGCCTGAGAGGCTGGGCGAACTACTTCCACTAGCGGAGCTCAAGTCTGGCGATGAGCAAGGTCAGAAACCATGCGGAAGACCGGTTGCGAATTCACTT
This sequence comes from Gammaproteobacteria bacterium, assembly GCA_050740915.1. Classification (GTDB taxonomy): domain Bacteria; phylum Pseudomonadota; class Gammaproteobacteria; order JBOHHR01; family JBOHHR01; genus JBOHHR01. The sequence continues at coordinate 121 of JBOIEG010000895.1, forward strand.
GATGAAGCGCCATAAGGTGAAGGATAGAGGAACCGGCCTGCGCCGTTTCCCGAGTGCTGATCTATACGGGCGCTATGGACGGTACAAAGTTCCTGCGGTGGCGGGCTGGCGCTCGGCGCATGCCTCGGCATGAAGAACATCGGAAAGCCGTGTGCGGGAGAACCGCATGCACAGTTTGATGAGGGAGGGCAGGCGAGAGCCTGCTCTCTACTCTACCCCTTGGCCCGCCTAGCTTCCAGGTTTTGCAGGAGTACTACGTCAACGTCACGCAAACGCGCAAGCCCGGCTTGCCGTTTTCGGAAACACGACGCGATGTGCGCGATCTGCTCGCCTGGGATCCGGTGAAAACCGATGAGGTCCTGCTCGAATCGGCCTGGAGCCTACGGATTCTCATGGTGGGACGCGCAGATCGTTGCGGCTGCCCGCTTGGCCGACTGCGCGGTGCTGCTGTCGGAAGACATGCAACACGGGCTGGACGTGAATGGCACGCGCATCGTGAACCCGTTCATGCCGGATGCGCCTTCGCCGGGCCAAAGTACATAGCTTCAGCAAGCCCCGGCCGGGTGCCGGATAGCACACGCGCGCGTCGAAGGCGCAGATCTCACTGCAGGTATATATCGTGATATATACTATGATTCCGGTTTCATTAGAGAATCAACATGCCGAACCAGACCGCCAAGCTTTTCAACAACGGTCGCAGCCAGGCCGTACGCTTGCCCGCCGAGTTCCGCTTCGAGGGCACGGAGGTGTACATCCGCAAGGAAGGCGAACAGGTGATCCTCTCGCCCAGGCCGACATCCTGGGACGACTTCTTCGACAGCTCGCTGCGGGCGACCGAGGACTTCATGGCTGAACGGGTGGACCTTCCGCCGCAGGAGCGGCGCCTGTTCTAATGGCGCTCTATCTCCTCGATACGGACATCTGTTCCTATGTCATCCGCAACCGTCCCGAGGCAGCGCGCAGGCCCATGAGCGCGGTACCGCTCGAAAGTCAGGCGATCTCGGTCGTAACTTATGCCGAGTTGATGTTCGGCGTGCGGCGCTCGTCCAACGCGAAGGTCAATCGGACCGTGGTCGGTGCCTTTCTTCGGCATGTGTCCGTGCTCGACTGGAATCGGGACGCCGCGGATGCCTATGCTGAAATGAGAGTCGAGCTGGAAGCCAAGGGACAGCCGATCGGCAACATGGATCTGCTCATCGCGGCGCACGCGCGCAGCTTGCGGGCCGTGCTTGTGACCAACAACGAACGCCAGCACAGGCGGATATCGGGATTGAAGATCGAGAACTGGGCAAAGCCGTAAGGATAAACGCATCGAATGAAAACGAACACTACGCGCTGGCACAAAATCGTCCGGCTGCGGGCCGAGATCCGCGATGATATCGTCCGTTGGAGGCGGGCGAAAGGTATTGCAGTCCGACCAAAGTCCGACCCCTATTTGGTCCTATTACAGCGCGCAACCCGTCGCTTACCGCAGTTTGTTCCGGCCCCATCTCGATCCGGAGACCATCAGTGACCTACGGCTTGCGCTGATACCTATACCTCAGCCAGCCTTTGGGTAATGAACGTTTCTATACCAAGATTGAGCGCATGACCGGGCAACGGCGCGAGGCGAGGTCGCGGGGCCGACCGCGATTAGACGCTAATGTCACGAGGCAAGCCATCGCTCGGCAGGGAGAGCTGGCATTGTGAAAATATCCGACCCTGGCCCCTTTAGCTCAGACCTGCATGGAGTTGACCGACCTGCGCGCCGATGCGCGCCGCAGGGATACTAAGGGCACCGGTGCCGGGCGCCACGTCCAGAAACCGCATCCCGGAACGAAGGCCGGTGAGGCGGAGGGCCTCGTTGGCCAACCACATGCCAGTCTCGGTGACGAACTCGTCGTAGCCTTCTGCGTTCGCATCTCATTCGTTGCGTATTTGTTCCGAAGTGGTCATCACTTCCTCTTTGCGGGTCATTGGTCCCGTTCCTCTGCGCCGCAGTCGCCGCTCTGCGCGCGACCGAGGTTGTGCTTGTATACATATGCACCGAGCCGGCGCCCCTGCTCAGCGCCAGCCTCCTGGTCGAAGCGGAAGTGAATTCCGCCATAGACGCGGGCGTCGTCGATGTCTTCGGTGATCTCCTTGAGCCTCGTGTATTTGAGGGTCACGCCCGGTACGGTCGGGCTCGACAGGGGGATGGAATGGTTTCTACCGCCGAAGATGCGCTCGAGCACCTCACGAGCCGGATAGCTCGCGCTCGCGTGGCCAGACGGGTAGCTCGGGTGGCAAGGCGTGATGACGAATGGCAGGAACGATGGGTCGGGAGCCGTCCTCGGGTTGTCGTCCGCGTGACCGGCGCGAATGGCGGTCTCAGGACGCCAGAAGTGATAGTGATACTTCGTTTCGATCAACGCTACTCCGGCGTCGCTCATGGCCATATTGAGGAGCGCAAAGGCACGCGCGTTCTCCGAAAGGGAGGTGCCCTGCGCGGCTGCGACCTGTCTTGCAACCGGGTTCCAGGTATCACTTTCCCCGACAGCGGCGTAAAACCGTGCCACATCAGCCCGGTCCTTCGGCCGCTCTGTGCTATTGAGCGCGCCGACCTGCTTCACCTCTCTGTAATCCCTCGTGTACCTGTCGCTGCTGAGCGCGGGAGGCGGATCCGAGCGAAACTGCTCGGCGCTCCGGATAGCGAATGGCGTCACCTTGCGCCATTGAAGAAACACTCCCCCGGTCGCAGGGCAATCCGGCGTCAGTTGCCATTCGCCGGGTTTAGACGAGGGCGGCTGATAGCATTCGGACGCTCCCGAGCCGTCGTTGGCGCGCGCGGCGATCATTGCAGCGGTCGCAGCCTAACCGACTGTTATGCCCGCTGTTTTTTGCGGTCCTTCCGGGATCTTCGCGAGCGACTTTGCCAGAGCGGTGTCGAGGGTCACGGCGCTGTCCGGAAGATAATGTTTGAGCACGCGATGCGCAGCAACAACAGCCGCGGCTTCAGCGGATGCACCGGGCGACGCGGTGATCGTGCCGAGATATGGCTTGTAGTCGCCCGTGACAGCGTTGACCGCTTCGAATAACGCCAGGTGAGCGGATCGCCGCGAAGCGGTTCTTAAAGGGTGGGGGCTGACCATTCAATGCGGTCAGCATGATCGCGTTCCAATCCAAAACGACGTCGGCGCTCGCGATCGCCGGGCTGAACAACAACGCGGCAACGGCGGCGACGGCAGTGCTTGTTTTCATGAGTTCTCCTTCGCAAGGTCATATGGCTTCCACACACACAGCTTAAGGAGAGGCCCTCGTTCAAGTAACGCAAGACCGGTGAAGGCACGCTGAAACTGCGTGTCCTCCTGTTCCATCCATAGATCGGGTAAAACAACGTTCTGTCTTGGCAGACTTTAGCATGGGTTGCCGCGGGGCTTACTCGGCGCCTTCTATTGCCCTGCGTTCGGCGAGCTCGCGAACCGTAAGCATCCCGATGGCTATCATGAGCGGTGCGAGGTTGTAAACCGCGCGATAGACGAGGAGACCGGCGGCCAGCGATTCGGGGCTTACGGTAGAGCGAAACGTGAGTAAGATAATGCCCTCGAAAACCCCGAGCCCTCCGGGCACATGACTCGCCATGCCCGCCACGATGCCGACCGCGTAAACGACCAGGAAGCCGAGGAATGGGATGTCAGCCTCCGGAAGAAGGATGTATAAACAACCGCCGGCGGCAAGGATATCGGTCACCGAGATGGCGAGCTGGGCGAGCGTGATCCGTCCGCTCGGGAGCTTGAACGTCCACAGACCCACTCGTATGGGGTCACGCCTGGCAAACGCGAGGATGAGCAGAACGGAAAAAAGTCCTAGCGCTGACAGCCCGATAGCCCTAAGCACGCGCGGGTTTATTCTGAAAAACCCTGAGAACATATCGGGGTAGACGGCGAGTGCGGCGCCGGCGATCACCGCGATGCACGCGCCAAAGGCGACCATTCCGAAAACGGTGATCCTGGCCACATCGAAAATGCCCAGCCCGGCAGAAGCGTAGATCCGGTAACGCACCGAGCCCCCTGATATAATATTGAAGCCCAGCGAATTTGCGACGGCGCAGCCGCAGAAAGTCGCCAGCGCAATGGTCTTGTAAGGCACGCGGTGCTCAAGATAACGCAACGCGGACCAATCGTAGCCGCTGAGCACCAGGTAGCTGCAGATGGCGCACAAAGCCGCGAGCAAGAGCCGCGAGCCGGACAGTTTTTCTAGCTCGGACAATAACTGGCGTGGGCTGATGTCGCCTAACACCTGATAGACAGCCGCTGCGGCTAGGCAAAAAACCAAAACAGGCAGAAGGTGTCCCGCGATTTGCTTTATCCGTTTCCTATCCAGATCCCTCATGTGCAGCCGCCTTAACCATTACCCTCAGCGACAGCGACCCCTAGGAGCCTGTCGGACTTAGGAAGAACCTACTGCGGCGGTGGGAAATCGGTCCAGATTTTCGATCATTTTCGTTAAATAGTTACCACTATTCGCCTCAAATGATCGAAAATCTGTCCTCGATTTCCCACTCGCCTCGCTACGGTTCCCTAAGTCCGACAGGCTCCTAGCGACCA
>JBOIEG010000896.1:0-4066 GCA_050740915.1 Gammaproteobacteria bacterium
CCCCCCGCCCGTATCTTTGCGGCTACCATCAGCTGTCCTTCCTGCACTCCTAAAGCGGCAACTGACGATATCAAGAACCTCAGCGGAATTCATGCAGGCTTACCGGAAGGACACAGTATTTCAACACGATCGACCCGAATATTATCGAGCGCATCGAAGTGGTGCGCGGGCCAAGCTCGGTTCTCTACGGGAACGACGCGCTAGGCGACACGATCAATATCATCACCAAGAAGCGTACAGACTTCTCGCAGCCTCTCGCCGCGGACGGGCTGCTCGCCGGCCATTTTGAGACGGCCGCTGACGCGTGGGCGTTGCGCAGGCAGATCGAGGAAAACTGGAATGGTCTAGGGGCAATCGGGGGTGCGAGCGGCAAAGACTATGATGACTTAAACGGGGGCGGTGATCTCGGAGAGCAGGTTCCGAGCGCTTACGAGGAGGTCAATGTGATCTGAAGCTGAACTATCGCTTCGGCGATGGTCACGAGTTAATCCTGGCGCAGCAGTTCACGCGCCATTTCGATGTCCCGAAGACCAACGAGGTCGTGCTGGGCGATAGGCTGCAATTCAATTACGAGCCGCAAGAGCGCATCCTCACCTATTTGGATTACCGCGGCAGCGAGGTCGGTATCTTCGATGCATTATGGATCAACCTGTCGTATAACAGGCAGCAAGAGGGAGAGCAGATCATCGCCCGCGCAACACCGAGCATCGAGACTCAGGAGTTAACGGATGTCGGCACCTTCGGTGGGTTTTCCAGGTTGATAATTTCGTAGGCACGCGTCACCATGTCACTTACGGATTCGAGCTCTATCGCGACGAGTACGATAGCGAAAAGACCCAAATCAATCTCAATACAGAGACGAGCGCCCCGATTACGCCCGGCGTTCCGGATGGTACTTACTATCAAAACTGGGCGCTCTACGCGCAGGATGATGTGCAGCTTTGGAAAGACGCCGAAGCCATCGCGGGGATCCGCTATAGCAACTTCGAGAGCGAAAGCGAAGTCGGCGCGACGCAGCTGAGCTTCAGCACCGATGCCGTGGTCGGCAACCTGAATTTGCGGTCCGGTATCACCCCGCACCTCAATCTGGTCGGGGGTCTGGTGTGGGGTTTCCGCGCACCGAACATCGAGGACTTCTTCGGTCGCGTCGATTTCTTTAACGAGATCCCGAACACGGAGCTGGAACCAGAAGAAGTCTTCAATAAGGAGATAGGCCTCAAATATTTGACTCCATCGCTGTTTGCTGAAGCTTACTACTTTCATGCCGACTACCATGGTTTCATCGAGCGCGTGACGGTCGGGCTGCAGCCGAACAGCCGACCAATCCAGCAGCGGCGCAACCTCCGCGATGCCCTGATTCAGGGAGTGGAGGCTAATCTCGAGTATCGCTGGAACGATCAGTGGTTGTTGGCAACGAACTTGATGTGGACCGAGGGAAGCGACGAGGACACCGACGAGCCCTTGCGCCGCATCCCGCCGATTAACGGCAGCGTCCGCCTGCGCTATCTTCCTCGCACGAACTTGTGGGTGGAGGCGGCCACGGTGTGGGCCGACGCGCAGACCCGTCTCGCGGCGGGCGACATCACGGATCCGCGCATCGGTCCCGAGGGAACATCGGGCTACGTGGTATTCGATCTACGTGCCGGCTATCGACCGGTACGCGACCACGAGCTGCTGGTGAGCCTCGAAAATTTATTCGACAAGAAGTATAAAACCCACGGCTCGGGGATCTTCAACCCTGGTGTTAATTTCGGCTTAACTTATCGCTTTCGGTTCTAAACCATCCCGGCATAATCCTGAGGCCAATTTTACAGAATGCGGCTGGTTCCTCATCTCCGAGGCCAATGCCCCCTTATTTGCCTAAGCTCGGATATGCGGTCACAAAAAAGTAACACAAGCCCTTTAAGATTTTAAGCTCGCTCACCCTAAAACATACCGTGTTCAAGGACGCGAGGTGCGAGACGCGCTCGATAAGATGAACGCGGGGCATTTTCGACACTTGCCGGTCATCACCGAGAACCGCCTTGTCGGGATCATCTCCGTGCGCGACCTCTATCAATGCGTCGTGGATCAGATGTCGACAGACATCATCTTGCTGGCCGAAGAGCTGCTGCAGGGATAGCTGCTGATGGTGCGGTATGCCTGCGATTAACACGGGACACGGACAATTCTTGGTTCGCTTCTCCACTGGAAAAATGCACAAAGCCACTTTCATTGTCCTTCTATGCGTTTTTTGGGCGCAAGCTGCCGCAATTGATCCGCAAAGCGTTTTCGGTCTCTGGCGCGATCCCGAATCGCAGGCCGAAGTAGAGATTTATGCTTGTAGTGACGGGCGTGAGACGATATGTGGACGAATAACTAAGCTTCCCCAGGGAATGTCGGCCCGCGATGAGCGTAACCGTGACCCGAGCTTGCGCAAGCGACCCCTAATTGGATTAGAGATCCTGCAGGATTTTCATAAAGTCAACGATACCTTATGGGAAGGCGGTGGCGATTTCGGCCGCAAGCCGGGGCGGATCTATCTCCCGTTTAATGGCGATACCTTGGGCGATCATAAAAACGCGTACGCAATCATCTTGGTGGACTCCGATCGCTTGGAAATCAGGGCCAGAAATTGTTTCTTTTCGTGTGTGTTCAAGAAAACATGGTTTCGGCTTAAGCGATAGCGATCGGCGCTCCATGGCGAGCTCGCCGACAGGTTCCACTGCTGTGATTGAGGAAACACGCATTCTCGACAGCTCAGGCTTTGAAGGCCGAGGCCATATCTTTGTAATAATTTTTGTTTGACGTTAGCAGCTAGGTACACTTCCAGCGATTGATCATAACCACAAACCGCTCTGGCCTCGCTATCGAGATCGCTGCCGTTCTCGTTGTGAAGACGGTAGCGCTCGCGCTCATCTGGTGGGCGTCCTTCAGCGAGCCGATCGCTCCGTCGATGCGGCTTGATCCAGACGCCGTGACCCGGCAGCTTCTCGCCTCCCCTTCCGTTGGTGACCAAACGCAGATAAACGAACGCAGATAAACGGGACGATAAACGACGATAAACGAAACGACGATAAACGGGACGCACACCTTTTTCTCTCGTGTGCAATTCTCTTTCGGCGCTGTGAGAATATTAAATTTTGCTCAATACCGCCAATGTTGCCAGCGACCAGCCAGCCTGGCCACAGATACACGGTCTCTGCGGCGGTCAACGCCGTCAACGCATCATCGAGGGTCAAGGCATGGGGGTCGTCATCGGTGGTAGCGAAGGCCCGGTGCAAGTGACTCTCAAATAAACGGGTCAACGCCTTTGTTCAAACCCACCGACGTGCCAACCCTCAGACCGGACTCGATCAACTGCAAGGCTTGCCAGGGGGGATTCGCTTTATTTCGCAGACCGAGCCACGTAAACCAATGTAAAAGCGCAAGAGCTCTCCCGTTACCGGTTCATCGCCTTTGCCACGCATGGGCTGATGGCAGGCGAATTCCGCGGGCGAGCTGAGCCCGCGGTGGCGATCTAGACCTGGTTACCGATTATTTCCCTCGTATAGCGTTGACCTGGCCAACCAACTTGTTGAACGCGTCCAGGAACGCAGCCGAGATCAGCTTGCCTTCGGTTGGTGTTACTGTAACCGGCCAGACTGCCGAAACCTGAGAGGCCCCCGAGGCCAAGCCGTCCACCTAAATCCGTTGACTTGGCGCTGCCTTCGGCGATGCCCGCCTGCGCACCCGTGCGCGTACCGTTATGGTAAGCACCGATTGCACCTCCTGAAATCTGATATTTCCTACCAGCTCAGCTGCGGTGCTCGCTAGCGCACCACCATAGAGCCCCCCATTAGGCTACCAAGCGGGTTTGCTGCCCGCTGTAACCCCCCGCATCATCTTCAGAGAAAATAATATTGCCTCCTCCGCAGAATTTGTGGGTACTGATCTGAGGCGTATTTATGCATCTGATTAATTACTTGGAATAAAGTTACGTTCTATAGGTCCGAAATTTTGGGTATCAAAAAATCTGTTGGGCTGTGGGTATGTGGGCAACAGGGAAGTTGTCCATATATCCACAGCCAGAGCCTGTAGGACTTGC
>JBOIEG010000897.1:0-1744 GCA_050740915.1 Gammaproteobacteria bacterium
GATGCCCTGCTCACGGACCCGCGTGCGCCACAGTTGCACGGTGGGCCGGCTTACGCCGAGTTCTTCGGCGATCGACACATTGTTCTGACCCGCCAGGGCGCCCAAGATAATCCGGCAGCGCAGCGCCACCTGTTGCGGAGTTCCGTGTGGGATCCCCATGTCTCCAGCGGCGTGCGTTCGGCCGGCTGCAACTTGATCGCCACGCGGGTGGTCGGCATGAGCGAGACCATAGCAATCACTGGAAAGTCTGTAAAGTTATTTAAGGGACACTACACTAGTGTCAATCGTAGTAGACAGCAACAAGAAGGTCGACCGCCTTACACCGAATAAGCCGGCCTGCGTGATTGGAAACAAGGCGGGAATCCCGTGGAAACGGGTGTGCATTGACGGAACGTTCGCTTTCTTAAACCCCAATGAAGACGCCCGTGGTCGGAAGTTCTATGGCGCTCGAAACCTACCGCAAAGACAGCGACTTTAAAAAAACTCCCGAACCGTCGGGAAAGAAACGCCAGACGAAGAGCGGCAATAGTTTCGTCCTCCAGAAACACGCGGCGCGGCAGCAATCCGCCTCGCAAAAGAGGGGTGCACTGGGTGCAACCGGTACTCATCGCGGAAGTGGCTTTCACTGAATGGACCGACGATCACCTCATTCGTCCTTCGTCTTTTCAAGGCTTGCGCGAGGATAAGAGCGCGAAAGAAATTGAGGAGGAAAAACCGGCGGTGAAAATCGAACAGAAGAAAAACCCGCGCGCGAGAAACGGAAAATTCAAGCTGACTAATCCGGACAAGGTGCTCTACCAAAAACAAGGTCTCACCAAAAAAGACCTCGCGCTCTACTACGAAGCAGTCGCTGATTCCATTTTACCTCACGTCAGGAACCGCCCTTTGACCCTGGTGCGCTGCCCCAACGGTTCCAAAGGCCAGACTGCGGTCGCCGCATTCTCCACTCGCGCAAAACCGGGCGCAACCGTCTCGGTTCCGCTCGACTGGAAGGAATTGAAAACGGGTCTCCGCCCCGATCAATGGAACGTGCTGAACCTTGGCGAGCGACGGCAAAGATTGCGCCGCGATCCGTGGCAGGATTTCTTCGACGTTCGGCAAAGGATCGCGGGGAGAATGAAGCAGACGTTGGGCCTTTAACAGGTCTCCAAGTAGATAAAGAATTTGAAGGGATTGAGCAGCAGGGATTGAGCAGCTTAGTAGGAGTCTACTGCGCCACCGATCGATCACTCGCCAAAACAGGCGCGGTAGACGATTCAAAGGCGGTATATTCGTCCATGCTGATCCCGCCATCGGCATTCCTATCCACCTGGGAGAACCGCTCTACAAGACCGGGAACTTGGCTCGCTTCCAGTCTCCATAGGGCTGATCGGGACCGGCTCGGTCGGTTTGGAGCTAGGCCAAGCCTTGCATCGGTTGGGCGTACGCACACGCTTATTCAGCCAAGGGGATCGCATCGGCCCGTTGCGCGACCCCCTTGTCAATGAAGCCGCGAGAAACATCATCGCACACGAGTTGCCCCTGTTGTTGAAAGCGGAAACCGAGTTTGAAAAGGACGGCGATAGTGTGCGCGTGCGTTGGCGGAGCAACGGAGGACCTGGAGTGCGGTCCGGGCAGCTAGTGTAGTGTCCCTTAAATAACTTTACAGACTTTCCAGTGATTGCTATGGTCTCGCTCATGCCGAACACCAGCGTAGCGATCAAGTTGCAGCCGGCTGAACGCACGCCGCTGGAGACATGGGGAT
>JBOIEG010000898.1:0-2184 GCA_050740915.1 Gammaproteobacteria bacterium
CTACTTCACCCTGTCGGCGAAAGTACAGCACATCGTCGAGCTGGCCGGCCTCGACGAGGCGCCGGTGGACACCGCCTTGCGCACCCTCGCCAACCGCTCCCTCGTCGTCCCCGACCAGGAGGAGACGGCCTACGCCCTCGTGCCCATGGTCGCTGACTTCCTGCGGCGCAAACGGCCCGAAGCCGTCGCGGAAATCGGCAGCCGGCTTGGAAGAGCGCGCCTACGCGCTGATCGTGGAGAACGGCTACGAGCAGCACGACCGCTTCCCGGTACTCGATGCCAACTGGCCCACTGTGGCTCCTGCACTGCCGCTCTTCGTCGCCGGGCCGAATGATCGGCTCCAGACCGTGTGCAGTGCGCTCGACTTCTTTCTCGATTTCACGGGCCGCTGGGATGAGTTGCTCTCGCTCCACCAGCAGGCGGAAGCCAAGGCCGTGGCGACTGAGGATCACGCCAACGCTGGCTGGCGGGCCTATTTGACGGGCTGGGTTCACTGTCTGCGTGGGCAAGCGGACGCGGTGCTGGCCTGTGCGGAGCGCGCGACGGCGCACTGGCAGACCCGCGCAGGCCGGCGCCCACGAGCGCGCCACCACCATCCACTTGCGCGGCATCGGTCACCAGGTGAAGACGGATTACCCCGCCAGCATCGCCGCCTACCGCGAGGCGTTCGATCTTTGGCGCACTGTGTCCGCCGAGAGCGAGGACGTGGCCCTCGCTCTGAACGCCCTCGCCGATGCCGAGCAGCTCTCCGGCGATTGCGCGGCGGCGGAGCGGGATTATCGCGAGGCGCTGCGCGTTTCCCGCGCGGTCGGTGACGCCGAGGGCGTGGCCATCTACACGGGCAATCTGGCTGGGCTTGCGCTGGACCGGGAAGACTGGCCGGGGGCCGAGACCCTGGCCCGCGAGGCTCTGGCCTTGTCCGAAGATCTGGGCCGCCAGGAATTGATCGCCGAAGACTGCCGCCGCCTCGCCGAGGCCTTGTTGGGGCAGGGGAAGCCCGCCGCCGAGGCCCTGCCCCACGCCCGGCGCGCGGTGGAGATCTATACCCGGCTTGGCTCGCCCGACCTCGAAGCCGCCCGCGCGACGCTGCGGGAGTGCGAGTCTTGACCGTGCATTTGGACTCAGCCAGCGAGCCTGGATGAAGCGCCAACGGAATCCGGGAAATACCGATCCCGGATTTCACTACGTTCCATCCGGGCTACTGCTCTATACCAGATCTTTGAGGTTCACAGTAGTAATGGGTCACATGCCGATACGCCAGCTTTTGGCGGGCAAGCGGTAACGTGGACCCTTAAATGGACAAGTGGGCGCGTTGGTTTGCCGTTCAGCCTTTCAACCCTAGCAGTAACCACATACGAACGTAGCCAATGATGGAACGTCTCTTTAAGCGCACGGTTAATGTAACCAATCCGCCGACCTTGGTGCATTACAGCCAGTGCATCCTGGTCAACCGGGTTATCCGAATCAATTTCAAAGGTGACTGGGTCTCCGATCTGGATCCCCGCAATATCACCGTTGAAGGCGTGCCTCAGGCCAGCAACCTCCGTCAGGTAATCACATGGTACGGCATCGGGTGGAAACACGGGCACCAAAGCAAAGCCGTCACTAGGCAAGCGCGCCCCTGTGTAACCCAAGAGCGCAAACTCAGAATAGTCGAAGGGCACTGGCAACCTATGCTGAGCCAGATAGTCGGCAAAATCTTCGCGCCTACGCGGTGGTAAGCGCCGCATCAAAACTTCGAGCACCCCCTCTTGCGACTCGGCCTTTTTTAACGGAAAGGCCGGGAAGCCCTCAAAACCTGCCTTCTGAGCTTCCTTAAAATCGGATGAACCCTTCGAGTAACGGAATAGCGCCTGGCCACCCGGATCAAGGCACACCTCTGCGACGGTCCGGCGCGTCCGCTGCTGCGCCTGTTCGTCCGTCGGTTGCCAAGTGAGTAGCAGCCGGACAGGTTCTACAATATACGTCAAGGGATTCATTGGCACAGGGTCTTCAAGAATTCATGTCTGCGCGACAGCAAGCGGAGCCAAAACGCCATTCTTTCCGGACAACATGGAACTAGTGTAGTGTCCCTTAAATAACTTTACAGACTTTCCAGTGATTGCTATGGTCTCGCTCATGCCGAACACCAGCGTGGCGATCAAGTTGCAGCCGGCTGAACGCACGCAGCTGGAGACATGGGGA
>JBOIEG010000899.1:0-1038 GCA_050740915.1 Gammaproteobacteria bacterium
GTCCATATATCCACAGCCAGAGCCTGTAGGACTTGCGTCAGAATCGTTGTTTTCCTCAGACGCCCTTAACTCCATGGGGTCTATCAAGTAGAAAACTACCCACAAATTTTGCTGAGGAGCCAAAAGAGTAGAACGCTTGGGGGTCATTTCACAATCGTCATTTACACAGAAGTTTTGTTAAGCTCGTTGAGAGAGCGATTTTATGATTTGGAGGTAAGATAATGCAAACGGCCCTCATAGCAGGTGCGATGTTCGCTGGAATGCTCGCGGTAGCCCCGTTGCAGGCAGGCTAGCGCGCGCAGGAAGGGGTATCTGGCACAGATTTCTCTAACTTGAGTACCCTCCTCGCGGGGCACAGTCAACTATCAAAAAGGCAATGGAGTGACCCACAAAGTAGCAAACAGCCAACGAAAGCCGAGGCTGTGATAGTCTCTCAAGTCTGTATTCCGATTCTATTGCTGAGCATTTGTCTCCCAGTGGAGGCGCCCGCCGCCCCTCCGGCATCTCCGGCAGCGGGTTGAACAAAGTCTCCCTCAGACAGCGGCGGTACCTAAGTCCAGGACCACAGAGCGCTTAATAGAACAATAACGTCACGCAGCCTGGCTGGTGCCCATTTGGGCCCACCGTTGTATGTCCGTACCAGGCCGGGAGGAGTCCCTTCGTTAGGCTCGCGCGTGGGGGCGCCTTGGGGCATAAACGCGAGTGGCCTCGGCTATCGCAAAGAGGGGTATCATGCGCCTTCGATGCTCGGTTTCGACTGCGGCTGCTGCCGTGTGGACTCTGTTGTTGTGGCTCGGCTGCGCCCTGCAGGTGGAGGGCGGATCGGCCGATCTCGATCCGGATGGCCTCTCCCAAGTCGCGCTCAACGACCTAGCCAGCCCGCCGCTTCAGCCGACGAGCGGGCCTGGTGGGAGCTTCCGTCAATAGGTGTGTAAATAGCTCAGGCGGCTTCCCTCACAGACTCCTCTTTGATTCGTATTCCATCGGCATAGGTCGCTCCCTGGTAGACGTCTTTGAGGAGGTCTGCCGCATTGAGAC
>JBOIEG010000900.1:0-7946 GCA_050740915.1 Gammaproteobacteria bacterium
CCTTGATGACCACCCGAACCTCGATTTTGGCGCTCAACACGTACGTTATGGCTTTGGTGTTCAACCTAAGTCCGACAGGCTCCTAGAGATCGAAACTTTATCGAGGTAGTTAACTAAATTGAGGAGAGGAATCATGAAAACAGAGCAACTGAATGAACTACTTTACCAGGCGCTTGAAACTGAGTTAGGCGGACTGCAAGTCTACACGAAGGCTTTGACCTGCGCGGTCAACCCGGATCTCAAGAAGGAGTGGCAAGAGTATCTGGACCGGACTAAGCACCATGTCGAGATTGTGCGAGGCGTATTTGAAAAGCGAGGACTTGATCCGGAAACCGAGACGCCCGGGCGAAAAGTGGTGCGGCACATCGGCGCGTCTTTGGTTAAAGCAATGGAGATGGCCAAGAGCGCAGGCAAGCCGGAAGCGGCGGAGTTGGTCGCAGCGGAATGCGTGGTGCTGGCAGAGACTAAGGATCACCTGAACTGGGAGCTCATCGGCCAGGTTGCAAAGAAGGTCAAGGGTAAAGATGGCAAAGCTTTGCAAGAGGCCCATGATGAAGTCGAGCCCGAAGAGGGCGAGCATGTCTATCACACCACCGGCTGGATGCGCGAGCTCTGGATTGACTCGCTGGGAATGCCCGCGGTGCTCCCGCCTCCTGAAGAAGAGAAGGATGTAAAGACAGCCACCGGGGCCGCCCGCGCCAAGCAGGCGAGAGGAAGCATGCTTTAGATCCTGGAAATACGACGGTAGGATCCTCCGGGAGCGGCGACATGGGCGCTAAACCCTGGGACACCGTCATCATCGGCGGTGGCCCGGCAGGCCTATCCCGCCTACCTTGGTGCTCGGGGCGTTGCGTCCAACTGGCAATCGGGGCGGCCGCGGAAGGTACGTGCGGAGCAAACGCGCGAGGATCTGCTGTAACCCGTATCGCGCAATTCTGCCGTAACGGGCTCCCGGGCCTAGCCGGGAGCCCGGATAGTTCCATGCGGTCAAAGATCACGCTTGAGAAACACAACCGAGCGGAATCCAATGAAGAGCAACCGGCTAAAAAATTCGCCCGACAAGAACCGGCCTGAGAGAAGATACGAAACCGAGGGCAGGCACGGCAGAGTGTCCTTGAAATCCCGCGCGATCGGCGCTTTCCTGGCAAATCCGTTTTGAAAGAGCCCACCCTTTCGCCCGATCAGCGAGAAGGCTCGTATGCACCGAGGATACAACAGCTGCCCGAGAGCAAGGCTAACCAGGCAACTGCCTTGGCGCCCTGTTCCTCGAGCCTTGCTTTAATAACGCTCTCTAACGCTTTCGCGCTGGCGCTGCGCTACGTTCGGCCTCATCGGCGGTTGCCTTGATCATCCGTTTCCCCTCCTGCAACCCTTCGTCCGCGATCTTGCTGCCCTCTTCCAGGCCGGTTTGCAGTTGCTCGGAAACCCCTTCGATCTGTTGCTCGATGACATGCCCCAGACTTGATTGCATTTCTGAGAAAGCCTCATTGGCTTGACGCATATAGGTCAGGGTCTTATCGGCACTGGCTTCGACGAGCCGGCTCAACCCGTTTTCGCTCTTATCGAAGATCTTTGAGCAGTCCGGCACCCCAAACAGCGCCGCACCTCTTGCCTGATACTGAAGGAAAGCTCTGACGGCGTCCAGTTGAATATCCATGACCCGTGCCGTTCCGTGCAGGAAAATCTCGGCGAAGTTCATCGCGTGCTGCGCCCCCGCAGAACGCTCCTGCGTGTTGCTATCTGCATTTGTACTCATCTTACCCCTCCTTAACGAGAGCTTAGGTGTTTCTCGTACACATCAACTCGCTTGCTTAGTGCACTCGAAGATTTACCATCTCATGGTGTGACTGGCGTGAGGACGCTACGAGCCCATAGTTTACCGCCATTGTGCATTGCAGCGCAAGCTCTATGCCGGTAGACACATTTAAGTAAAAACAAGCACTTGAAATTATTCGATCGGCGGGAATGCAGGGATCCGGTAAAAAAGAACAAATGGCTTGTAAAAATTACATTGCATTTTAGGGAGCACGCTCCCCGTGACCAATCGGACTTGCCAGCAGGAGGATTTCGAGGAAAGCGCAGCGAGCCAAGTCAGGTACACATGGCCGCTTCAAAGCGCTGGTCGAAGCGTGTGATCCAGATGAGCAACGCGCTCGACTCTCGAACAAACGAACGGATCGCGAAGTAGATCGTCTCTTGCTGAAGCGCTCGGCCGGGGCCTACGAGCGTCGCAAAGTGGACCCGTTCCTTTTGACCGTGGGACGCCACTCAGATAGCGCTATCCGAGCTTGATGTGCCAGCAGAGCTTGGTAACGTGTAATGCTGCTCAATGGCGCGCTTGATATGTGCGCGACTCTGGCCGGGGGACAACTCCAACGATTGCTCGATGCGCCGGGCTTCGGCTGCGAGGTCTTCGTTTTTGATCACTTCTTGGAACCAGCGCGAATAGTCGCCGTGGCGCAAGTGATAGACCCAAGTGGCGTCATCGACCCCTTCGGCGACTTGGCAAAAGAGGATGAGATTCTGGGCGCGGAGGTTGAGCTGTCCTTTTGCGCCTCGAAAGTAGAAGCTTCATTTCGGCCCTAGATCGCCTTCCGCGTACTTGCGCCGATGGCGACTGCGTTCGCTGCAGCTCACCTCCGGACGTAAGCGAAATGGAGCCTCACCCGCATGGCGTGCCCACAGCAGCCCCTCACCAGACTTGGCGTCCAAAGACTGGGTCGTGGGCAGGCGTTCGCCGGCGCTCTGCACGAACTCGTCCAGCACCTCGGCCGGGTTCTTGCCCAATGCGATGACGATATCCACCGACTCCAACACCGCACGCGCCACCGACTTCGGCTCTACCGTGATGAACACCATGCTGGTGAAGCTCTGAGCCAGCGTGATCTCAGCCGGCTCAAAGCCCGCCGACAACAAGTGGTGTGTCTCGTCCAACACGATCCAATGCGGCCGTCCCGTGCGGGCCCTCAACTCCTGCAGACGTGAGCTCAGCGCACCGAAAAACCGCGGTCGCTCTTCCAGCGGCAATCCCACCAGATTGGCTGCTATGTTGCTTGCCGGATCATCCAGTACCCGCAGCACTTCATCGATGCTGGGTGCGTGTTGGATATCACCTAGCGTGATCGCATTCGCCACGTGCTCGTAGTCGCCCTCAGGATCGAGGACGCAAAACTGATAGTCACGTTCGGCAAAGCGTTCCAGTAAACCGGTCGCTAGCGTGGATTTTCCTCCGCCCGAAGATCCAGCCATGAGCAAGTTTACTCCGTAGGGCGGGATGCAAACCTCCTCGCCGTTCGGGCGCGAACCCACGAGAAGATGGTGGCGCGTGAGCTTGCTCCCGACGCTTCGCAGATCGTCCTTCAACATTTCATCGATCAGCTCACGCACGCCCGCGCTTTGACCGGCGCGGGTCACGATATCCGCGTGGTCCCTGACCGCCGGCAAAGCGTTTGCAACTGCCGCCGAGCACTCACAGAGTTGCAGAAAGGCATGGTCGTTTTCGGCATCCCCTATACCGACCACGTTGTGCGCTGAAAGCTTCAGATCTGCCAGCGCAGCGGCGAGTCCGGTGGCCTTGTTCACGCCCGAAGGCAGTACCATCACCGCGCCTTTGTTAAAGATCACCTGCAGTTCCAGGCCGAGATCGCGGATCACGTCAAGCACCGTGCGCTCGTGCGGTTGCCAGGTAGCAACGATGACCCTTCCGACGGATAAAGGGGTGACACTCCGCTTGCACAATGTTTCTATAAACTCTTTTGGCGGTGGGCTCGCGAGAATCGCCTCCTCACGAGTGGAAGGATCAAAAAGCAAGGCACCATTCTCCGCGATCACCCGATGAAACAGTTCCACACGTGGGAACACGGCTACGAGATCCTCAAGCTCTCGGCCAGTGACGAGAAGTAATTTCCTCCCTGACGCGACGAGGCGCTGTAAGGCGCCTATCGTCTTTGCATCGATCTGGCCATCTGTCGCTAAGGTCCCGTCGTAGTCACACGCCAAGGCGAGATATCGCATTGCGCTAAACCCCCTTACACTCTCTGTAGCCTCGTCCTTGAGCGGCTTTCGCTGACAGTTTCCTGCTGTGGTGCGAGAAAAACAATATTGCGCGAACGTTTGCAGAGACAGGCCACCTATAATTTCACTGAAACACGGGGGTAAACATAGCGACATTGATATTTGCGCATCATTGATCGGGTGGGCAGTTCCAGAGCCTGGAGTTACCGTTTCGTCAACCTGGCCATGGATTGGCCAGGATCCAGATGCAGGGATAGCGAAGGCAATCAGGCGAAGATCTTGGCTTGCTTGCGCGTTATCAGGACAGTCAGTAGTCAATATCATAAGGGTTCCACGAATTCTGTCTGCGCTTCAGTTTGTGCCCCTTCCCTTGCTTGGAATTTCGCCTGCGCACGGCGATCCTTCAGGCGCTTCCCGGCAAGAGCGACCGTCTCCAATATGGACTCGGCAGGTTCGTTCTACAGCCGTTAGTCCGGAATTTTCCTCGAAAGTCACGCGAGGCCGGTTCGTTTGAGAGCTGACGGCAATATCAACGTAAGGGACATAGCTCCTGACGATACCTATCAGCTCCGCTCGCTCCGAATGCTTAGTTCCCCTGATCATTGATGCAGAAGGAGAGGAGATAACGGGGCCGCCAGAGTTCCCCGGAAAAACGGGAGCATCCACCAAAAAGTCGGTTGCCTTGTCTTCCAGATAATCGCGGATCCGAGCGATAAAGCCGCTGCGGCAGATAACATATTGCCTTTCCGCCGCCACAATTCCCATAGGAAAGCCAAGAACAAAGACGCGATCACCCTCATTAAGCACACCGTCCTCATGGTCTCCTTCGAGCAGGTGTGTTGATCGGACTGAAATAGCGCGAAACGGCGGCTCTCTTGCTTCAGAAAACTCGCGTCCAGGAAGATCGCAGCAACGTCGATATTGTCGTTTTGATGGCCAACCCACAGTGGCGTCCCTTTCTCGGCGACAAGCGCGACCCTGTAGTCCTTGCTGTTTGGCTCGGCCGCGGAGTTGAACTTCACATAGACCTCTTCGAAGCTCCCCAGGACATGTCTGTTTGTGATCAGCTAGAGCGAGTAGCTCTGCTGGGCGTCGACGCCCGGTGTGATTAGCTTGCCGAACAGGAAACCAGTGCCTTTCCAACGCCGTGTAGCGGGATCTTCACCAGTGCCGATCGCGACGACGGTATCGAGGAAGAACGGGGGTAAGAGGGCCATTGTGAATCCGTCGAACGAAAAAAAGCTTTCCCCGCGGTAACACCAATGCCGGTGTGCCGCACGGTACCGATCCGCGGTGGGTAAAACCTGTTGGATTGAACCGCTGGATCGAAGTGTGTGTGAGGATCCTAAGGTCGAGGAAGGAGAAAAGCAAGGAAACAACATGGCTGTTTTGGCGGGGAACAGGCAATCTGGGTACGGCTCGCCAGGGTCGTCATACTGACCCGTGAGATCCTCGTACGCTGGTCTCCGCTTAGGCCAGGTAAGTGGTTGTCTTTCTTCGTCCTGTGCGTTTGCCTTGCGTTCAGCGCCTGCTATGAGCTCATCGAGTGGTGGGTAGCGCTGATGGTGGCATATCGGCCCATTCATTCCTCGGTACGCAGGGTGACATATGGGATACCCAGTGGGATATGTTTCTCGCACTGTTGGGCGCGATCACCGCGCAGCTCACCTTGAGCCGACAACACGATCGCGAGCTAAGCCGTATCACCGCCCAAAAAACGCGATGACACATCCTGCTTCCGACGCCTTAGCTGCCTGGTCCACACTCGCGCCCACCTGCTCGCTTGTAAAACTTACAACGTTGACTGTAATTATTACAAACTAGCGCGTCGGCTAGAATCTCGCATTTCGTTGAATCCTTGGAGAAGCATGGATTGGCATACGATCTGCGTATTTCTACAGGAAACGATGCCAGCGCAGTCGCGCGACCACCCAGATAGGAGAGGTAATCATGAGCAAAGAGAGCAACATCCAAGGCGAAGGCGACTATGAATCTGCACGCCGCTATCAAGAGGAAACTGAACAGTTTGTGAAATCCGGAAAAATGAAAAGAAAAACCGCAAGTATCAGCCAATCGGACGAAGCCGAGCTCGGAGAGGCGGAAAAAGCGGGAGCCGATCGTGCTAAGAAAGAAGATCCTGCCGTGACGCGCGATTATTCGAAAGCGAGTAAATGAAATGAATTACGGCTCCGCCCTGCAGAGTTTGCAATCTTGAAAAGCCCATCGATACAAAAAGGTATACCCACAGAGGAGGGCAGCCAGTGAAGCACGCACGTTCGAATAAATCGTGGCCCCGCTGGGGACGGTTGGTCCTGATCCCTGGCGTGGTCATCGCGCTGGCGGGATGCGCTGGCGTACGAGCGCCGATTGATACCGTTTCGACAGCTGAGATGGCTTTTAATCGGGCGCTTAGCGCACAAGCGGCACAGTACGCACCGCTCGAGTTACGTCTATCCCAAGAGAAGTTGGACCGCGCTAAGTCCGCCTTGCATGAGGAAGAGTATGAAGAGGCCCGCCGACAGGCAGAACAAGCAGAAGTGGACGCCCGACTCGCCGAGGCCAAGGCTCTCTCCGAGAAGGCACGCCAGCATGGACAGGAGGTCGAGCAGACGATGGATACCTTAGAGGAAGAGGCCAAGGGCAATGACTGAACTTCGATCCAGAATAGAGGAGACGGCGATGCAGACAATGGCAAGCGTTCATATTCAGCAGAAGGGTGTTCGATGGGTAAGCCGAGGGCTGACGGTAGGTGGTCTTGCCCTCCTTGCGGCCTGCACTGCTCCCAACTCGGCCCTGCGGCAAGCGCAACAGACCTACGAAGAAGCTCGGCAAGACGCGACCGTAGCAAGCCAGTCACCCTTGCTCCTGCAAGAAGCCGAACATGCCCTGCGCCAGGCCGAGGAGGCGAAAGAGGAAGAGGAGATAAACCATCTCGCCTATATCGCACAACGACGGGTCGAAGTAGCGCACGCCGAATCACAGCGGAAGACGGCCGAGATGGTGGCGGAGAAACAGCTAGAGGAGCGCGATGAAATCGTGCTCGAAGCCCGGACCCGCGAAACCCAGGCAGCGCTAGCCAACGCTGCGGAGGCGGAGGCGGTGGCTGCGGCATTGGCGCAGGAGTTGGCCGCACTGCAAGCGAAACAGACAGAGCGCGGTTTGGTGCTGACCTTGGGCGATGTGCTGTTTGACTACAACCGTGCCAGCCTCAAATCAGGGGCACAGCAGAATTTGTACCGGCTCGTCACGTTTCTTAAAGAGCATCCCGAGCAAAACGTCCTGATTGAAGGACACACCGATAGCAAGGGGTCTGAGTCTTATAACCGCGAGCTCGCGGCGGATCGTGCCCAGGCAGTGCGAGACCTTTTGATCGGCAATGAGATCGGGGCGGAGAGGATAACCGCCAGTGGCTATGGTGAGAGCTATCCGTTAGCAACGAACGACACCGTGGCTGGCCGGCAACAGAACCGGCGGGTCGAGATCGTGCTGCCCTCGAGCGAGCGGGAGATTGCACCGTCGAGCGAGCCCGGAATCGCGCCACCGGGTAAGCGGGGATATTGAGGTAATTGATTGATGCATTTTTGGTGTCGAGCAACAACAGCGAAGACGCCATTAAAGAATAGCCATTAAAGAATAGCCGTTCTCAGTGGCGATTGGTAATGACGATAGATGGAGGAGATGGGAAATGTCGAGCAGCGCTTTATTTGCTTATGCGTTTTGCGGGTTATCGCTAACGCTTCTCGCGCAAGGTTTACAGTCCGGTGATGGTGGGTCGGTGGCGCCGGGCACGCCACATCAAACAGAGACCCTAGTGTAGTGTCCCTTAAATAACTTTACAGACTTTCCAGTGATTGCTATGGTCTCGCTCATGCCGAACACCCGCGTGGCGATCAAGTTGCAGCCGGCTGAACGCACGCCGCTGGAGACATGGG
>JBOIEG010000901.1:0-4008 GCA_050740915.1 Gammaproteobacteria bacterium
CGCCGCGGTGGGCAAGCCATATTGACCTTCCGCGCCCTGTACCAAAGTGAGCGCTTCGATCGCGGTTGGAAACTACTCTCGCAGACTTATAAAGGCACCGTCGAGATCCCGGAAAATGTCGTTCTCCTTCCTCGTCAACAAACCCATTGACGGACCTCAGTATCAGACCTACACTCAACTACTTCCACTATCGGAACTCAAGTCTGGCGATGAGCAAGGTCAGAAACCATGCGGAAGACCGGTTGCGAATTCACCTGATGAAGCGCCATAAGGTGAAGGATAGAGGAACCGGCCTGCGCCGTTTCCCGAGTGCTGATCTATACGGGCGCTATGGGCTGTACAAAGTTCCTGCGGTGGCGGGCTGGCGCTCGGCGCATGCCTCGGCATGACGAACATCGGAAAGCCGTGTGCGGGAGAACCGCATGCACGGTTTGATGAGGGAGGGCAGGCGAGAGCCTGCTCTCTACTCTACCTTTTGTCCCCTTTTTTCCCTTATGAAAGGCGGCCGGCAGGGCAGGAAGTAGTCTGTCCCCTCGGGGCCGACCTCAACGCAAGACCTCCTTGAACAGCTCCAGCATCGCCGCCCAGGACTTCTTGTCGGCCTCCGCGTTGTAGGCGAGCGCGTTCATGCCGGCCTTGTCCGCGGCTGGGTTGGTGAAGCTGTGCCTGGCGCCCGGGTAGCTGACCACCTCGAACTTCGTGCCCGCAGCCGTCATCTCCGCGTTGAAGGCATCCACCTGCTCGGGCGGGATCATCGGATCGGCGGCGCCGGTGAGCACGAGCACCCGGGCCTTGACCTTCCCCTTCTCCACGGGAGTCTTCGTGGCGAGCGCGCCGTGGAAGCTCACGACCGCGACCAGGTCGGCGCCAGCGCGCGCCCGGCCGAGGACCACGGAGCCCCCGAAGCAGTAGCCGATCGCGGCGATCTTTTTCGCGTCGACGCGGGGGTCATGCTTGAGAAGCTCCAGCGCCGCGTTGAACCGCGCCGCGAGCGCCGCCGGGTCCTTCGTGGCCTCGTTCATGAAGGCCTCGGCGTCCTTCGCGTGCGTGGCCACCTTGCCCTTGCCGTACATGTCCAGCGCGAAGCCGACGTAGCCAGCCTCCGCGAGTCGCTTGGCCTGGTTCCGGGCGTGCTCGTTATGGCCCCACCATTCGTGAACGACGAGCACGCCGGGGCGCTTGCCCTTCGCCGCGTCGTCCCAGGCGATGAGGCCCGCCAGGACGGTGTCGCCCTGCTTGTAGTCGAACTCCCTCGGCTTCACCTCGGCGGATGTCGCCGACGCGAATGCGAGCACCGCCGCAACCGCCACCGCTAACATCCGTCTCGTGTTCATACATCGTCCGCCCTAGCGATCAAGTTTCTCCAACAACGACAGCGCTAACCGTTCCGTTCCAGGTCTTCGTCACCCATGCAGCAATACATGGCCCAGCGCAGACCCTGAAACGGCGAGGCGCCGAACCGCCCCCGGACCATGTCCTGATTGGACGGATAATCCAGCATCACGCCGCCGCAGTTTGACATGATCCGTTTGAAAAATGAACTGTCGGACGAATGATCGAGGGCGACGAGCGCATAGGAGTTGGCGGAGCCGCGGCTGAATCCGTGAAGCAGCGCCTGGTTCTTCCCGGCGCCTTCAGCACGACGTTTTATGGCGTTTTATAGGGGCCTGGCTCGGGGTGAAGGCTTGCCGATAGTTGGCCAGCGTTGCGGGATTGACCGGGAAGAGAACCAGAACGTCGTACTTCTGCAGGGCATAAACGAGCGGGCTCTTAGCGAGATCCAGGCACACGGCAATGGGTCCCCCTTGAAGCGTTGTCGAAGCGCACGCGCCCATGGCTTGCTCAGTGGTAACGTCTATACTTCAGAAGTAACCGTTGACGGACCAGCCTCCTAGAGCCGTGGGTTGAACTATCAGGTGAGATCTAAAAAGTCTTAGGGAACTGGGATCTGACGGCGGCTAAACTTAAGCGATATCAAGAGGGGGTCCCGAACTAGATCTGACGCCAAGCAAAGGCGTCATTATAGGAGGTCGCCTTTAAGTTTGGCGTCTGACATGTCACTCGTGCCTCAGCCGTGAAGAGCTTTCGAATCGCACCAATGTGCACCCTGATCCGATCTGTCACGGTTGCCCTTCTGGTGCTTCCCGTCTTGTTCCTGGTTTGTTCGTTCCTGGGCCCGTCTTTCCTACTTGCGCCCGCGATCCTATTGCTGGCCATCTATTCTTGGGTCTGGCTTCTGTTTCGGCCCACTCACTTTGTCGTTCGTCAGGATGCGCTCGAGGTGATCTGGCCGCTCAAGCGGCGCCAAATTGGGCGCGCAAACATTTCCCACGTACGAACCATCAATGGTCGAGATCTAAAACGTGAGGTCGGGTGGGGTGCGCGCGTCGGCGCGGGAGGTCTCTGGGGCGGGTTCGGCTGGCTTTGGACGCAAAGACGAGGAATTGTCCAGATGTATATTTCCCGGATCAATGACCTTGTTTGGATCGAGTGCACGAGTGGTCGCCCGTGGCTCATTTCTCCAGAACAACCTCATTTATTTGTTCAGGTCATGGCCGCCGCGCAAACCGCAGCCGCCCAACAAGAGGTTCCATCGGACGTCGCCCGCCCTGCGGGCGTGGGCCAGCGGTGAACCTTGGCGTTAGAACACCTCATGAGCGTATCGATCCCGGCAATTGTTGCGCTTGTTTTTTTGTCCGCGCTTCTCGCTGTATGGCTGCGCTGGCGAAAGGCAGCCCGCGCCGAGTTCATTCGAAGCCACGTGTTTCCCGCAGGATGTGGCTTTCGAAGGCTATGAAGAGCACGGTGTGTTCACCTACGCCCTGCTCGCGGGGCTGCGCGGGGCGGCCGACCGGCCCGAGCGCGACGGACGCCGCGACCAGGTGATCAGCATCGACGAGCTGAGCGACTACCTGCAGCAGGAGGTCTCGGATCACGCTCCAGAAGCAGAAGTTCCATAAAGAGGTCTTCCCCATACGCAGCGCGAGGGGCATTCCTTCCCCATCGGCGGCTACTAGCCGGCAACATCGGCTTGCGCGCTTCCTGCGCAAGCGGCATCAAACTTCGATAGTGCTTGAGCAGGCCAAGGCGATAAGGGTTCTGCTCCACCTCAGAGTTTGTAAAAAGACCTACTGCGCTCGGGATCTCGCGTTCCGGCGGTGCTCGGAATCCTCATGTATTTCAATATACACTGCGGTTCCTGCGCTCCGGCGGAACGCGACCTCCCTTCGCTCGCGACGGTTTTTCACAAACTCTCACTCGAGGCCAGGCCACCGGGGCCGACATTTGGGTGTGGGAGAAAGCTAAGGGTCTGGGGCTCAGGGATAGCGAGGCTGCCTCCCTGTTGCTCGTCAGGCTTTGTAAATCCATCAATCCGCACATCGTTTCGCAAGGTATAAAGCGCTTCGCGAGCCTAAGCCCTGCGAACGACCCCGCGTTCCTCGTACGTATCTTTAGTGAACATCCGGAAGAGCCCGGCTCACCGTACGCCTTCGTCGACCTTTGCCAATTTATCGTGGGGCGGCACGAAGCAATCCGACGCAAATTGCTGCCGGCTGCGCAGCGCTGGCTTCAAGGCCGCGAGGACCGCCCCGAGTGGGCCTTTGTCTGGCAGGGGCTCCTTAAGATCCTGCTTAACGATGTAGATTTGCGCGAATTGCTTGAGCTAGGAGCGAAATGGTGCCGAAACCGTGAGGAGTGCGTCGAGTACCCTTATGTAGAGGGTGAGCTAAAGACGCGGGCAGCCCGCTACTGGCGGGAGCTACCTCAGACGGAACGCGGGGCGTTCCTGCAGGAGTTGATCATTCAATGGACCCACGATTCCACTGCGATTGAAGGGAACACGCTGAGCCTAGGAGCCTGTCGGACTTAGGGTTGAACACCAAAGCCATAACGTGCGTGTTGAGCGCCAAAATCGAGGTTCGGGTGGTCATCAAGGCAATCGACTCCGTGAGTTGATGATGGACAGACTCTTCTCGGCCCGCTTTTTAGCCCGCCAGCACCGCCAGC
>JBOIEG010000902.1:0-1990 GCA_050740915.1 Gammaproteobacteria bacterium
TGGTGTTCAACCTAAGTCCGACAGGCTCCTAGGCGCACTGGAATCTCGGCCAAGGAGGATCTGACGGCGCCTCCACAAACCTGCCGAAAGGACACGACTGATGTGGTCACAATGGAAATCTCTGCGCGCGCGCACGGCCAAAGGCGGTGGAATTCTACGCCTATTTTCAATGTAGCATCTTGGCTCATGCCTTTCTGCGATTTGGGCTGTCGCCTGCAGGCAGATGCTAACGAAGTTAGGGTTTGTCACGAGATAACTGTTACAAATCGAACGCTGACATATCCATTATTCCGGCAGGGATTGCCGGAAGCCAGACTACAAGGACGTACAGACTCCACGCATCCATGCGAACTGGATGCCGGCAATCCATGCCGGCATGACGATTACCTTTGTACTGGTTATTTCGATACGACGCCTTACATCGATATGTGCAGCGGGGCGTGTATCCGTCGGATTGGCCCGCTTCGGCCGAAATGCGAGGTTCGGATCTGGAATGACGCCCGGAAGGTGGGTTACGGCCCTTCGACAAGCTCAGGGCCTAACCCACCCTACCAGACTGCGTCATTTATGCTCTGTCGGGGCAGGATTGAGGTGACTGCAGTTCCCGCACGCGCGTCTCTCTTCACTGCTATAGAACCGTTCAAAGACCGGGGGAAACTGCGTTTCTATATCCACCAGATGGAAATATTCCTCGTAGAGCTTGTGATGGCACTGCTCGCAAAACCACATCAGGCCGTCTTGCTCGTGGGCTAGGCGCTTGCGTTCGATGACCAGCCCTACGGTGTGTTCCAAGCGTTGCGGCGAGTGCGGGATCCTCGGGGGCAGTAGGAAGACTTCGCCTTCGCGGATGCGGATGTCTTCGGGTATGCCCTGCTCCATCACCTTCAAGACCATATCGCCCTCCAACTGGTGAAAGAATTCGGGTCCTTCATCGTAATGGTAATCGGTGCGCCGGTTCGGGCCGCCGATGACCATGCAGATGAACTCGCCCTGCTCCCAGATCACCTTGTTGCATACTGGGGGCTTTAGTCTATGGCGATTATCCTCTATCCATTTTTTGAAATTGATCGGGGTGCTCAGCATGGCTTACTCCTCAGATACGCGATGCATTTTACTTCGATGGCAATGGGGGTCGGCAGGCGCGTGACCTCCACGGTCGTGCGGCAGGGTTGATTATCTTGGAAATAGTCGGCGTAAATGCGGTTGAAGGTGGCGAAATCCTCCCTCATATTGGTCAGAAACACAGTGACATCGACCAGGTCCTTCCAAGCAGCGCCGGCCTCCTCCAAGATCGCCCGCACGTTTCGAAACACCGAGTGACATTGGGCCTCCATATCGTATGCGACGATATCCCCGTGCTGATCCAGCTTTAAGCCTGGGACCTCAGCGGAACCGGGCAGGCGCGGCCCAACGCCGGACAAAAACAGGAAATCACCGGCCACGCGAGCGTGCGGATAAAGCCCAACGGGCGGTGGCGCTTTAGTGGAAACGATTTTGTTTATCAAGGAATGCCTCGTGCCAATGCGATGGGCCGTGGCGTTGTGACCATCTTTCTCTCTTGAAATTTTAGTGCTTTCCCATGCCCTCGCGAAAGGGGGAGAGGTGAGCAGTCTTTTATCTTGGGCATGGGCCCCACAGCCAAAGATGTGGATCTTTACTTGAGTCGCACTTGTCAAGCGCCAGTTTCTGTTTGCACATTGCCCAATGGCGTGTCCGGTAGCGCAGTTACCCACAAGGTGATCCTGTTGATCCACATTATGTTGTATTGACACACTCATACAAATACACTATAAAATTGCCTCCTCCGCAGAATTTGTGGGTACTGATCTGAGGCGTATTTATGCATCTGATTCATTACTTGGAATCACTGCTGTCCCAACGTTGAGTGCTGGAAGCGCGGTAACGATTTGATGGAGAATAGATAATTCATCTTTCTGGCTGGTCTCGATTTGAGCTGAGTGGCCTCATCTGCGAACCTGCGATGTTTTCC
>JBOIEG010000903.1:0-2520 GCA_050740915.1 Gammaproteobacteria bacterium
TCAAATAAAGCCCTGGATGCTTCGTCTGCCATGAGGGATACCGTTGCTTCAGTTGTGTTCCCGCTATTTTACCAGCTCCCTTCTCATCATTCCCCTGTCCCAGGAGGTTTTTTCACAGCCTCTCAGGTCCGCCGTAGCGATCGATCGCCGCCGCACGCAGGGCTCCCCGAGACGGCGGTCGGTTGTCGCGTCGCCTGATGATCGTTGGCAACATTCGAGTGTTTAAGCGTGAGGTCATGCCTTCATTCCTCCATCTCGACGGCTCTTCGTTTCATCCTTTTTGCTCCGGCGTCCAAACCTAGAACTGATCGCACGGCCTACGGCGTACCAGAAATACAAAGCAATGGCAGAGACCAGGGCAATGCTCAGATAATCCCACACGTTTAGCATCTCAGTAACCTCCGGTTAAAACGTTGTTTACAAGGGTTCACGGCGCCCATTTGCAGGTCGCCGAGAAACGCCTGCGCGGGCACCAGCATTGAGGCGAGGATCCGGCCATCGCGATCATCACCCTCGCCTCGTCGAGGTAGCGGCCGTGCCACAGATACCAGGCCGCGATCCCGGTCACCGTGAACGCGGTGGTGCGATAGGCCGCAGTCACCGACCTCTTTTCCAGCTTTTTCCTCCGATCGAACGAGCAGCGCTACCTTAACCATGTCCAATCTCCTTTAGATCATCAGTTCTAGTCCAGATTTAGACGGAATTTAGAACCACATCCGCACACCAGCCACGAAGGCTACGTTGTCAACTTCACTCCCCTCCTGACGTGCGAAATCTGCTTTGTTTCCGAGCAGGCGCGTCCAGTTTACGCCAATTTAGGGGGCGAATTCACGCCGGATTTCGTAACGTAAACGCAAGCCGTGCAGGTGGATCGGGTGCTCCATCATGGTGTCGTTCACCAGTGTGAGCCGCAGCCGTTCGCCATACTGAAACGGAATCGGCCCGTTGACCGCCGAGAACTTCTCGCCGTCGATCGACCACATGTACTGCTCCATATTCCCGGTCAGATGCCGTTCGATCTCCCGCCCGGATGGCCGCTGGTCGTATGGTCGTAGAACGGCTTCACACTGCGCAGGTCGTTGTAGGCCAGCACCCGGTGATCTACGTTCTCAAGGCCGGTGCCGGGCTCGCCGAGCCGATTTCGTTGGACAGTAGCGACCGCCGTATTTCCGGGACCATGGCCGGGGCCGTGTCGTGCCACCACCGGGCCGGCCTTCCCCATGCCCGGCATCGCCCCCATCTGGGGGCCATGTACACCAGCCATAGAGCCGGAGCCTATGCTATGCCCATTCCCTGCATATGGCCCTCGTGTCCGCTACCAGACTTGGACTTCGCGTCTATGTTCATTCCCTAGTGCAGATTGCGAGCGCCTATCTAACTGAGCGCAGCTCACGCTCGCGCCGCTCTTCTTCCTCGACCGTGTAGATCGCATCCGGTACGGCCTCCAGTCGCACCCTCGGGATAGGCTCGCCACTGGCGTCGGACAGGCCAGCTCATCGTCCGACCATGCGCCGATGCCGGACTGCGTGTCGGAGGTGATGTTATAGGCCGTCCAGCCCCTGATCGTCGCGCCACCGATGCCCCCCGGCGGCTCGGTGCTACTCACCAGATACACCTCGATGACGGGTGCCTGGTCGATGCGCAGCATGCGGTAGTCGTTGAAATTGGTTTGCTCGACGCGAGCGTCCTTGATCGTGATCTCGTTGAACAGGGCGGCGCTCAGACCAAAGATGATCCCGCCCTCGATCTGCTGCTTCACCGTGTCCGGGTTCACCGTGATTCCGCAATCGGCCGCGTACACCACCCGCTGCACCCGGACCAATCAGCCGGAACGGCGGGTTGAACACGTGGATGAAGATCGACCCGGACGCCGACTCGACACATTTGCTGCGCTTTTCGGCCAGCAGCATGCGGCTGCGTGCGATCGCGTCGGGATCGATGCCGCCGGTCTCGGGCAACGTGGCGGTTCCCACGACCCACTGCCGGCCGTTGCCAAGCACGGTCAGCAGGGCGACCGGGACCTTCGCCTTTTTCGCTTCGATCAGCGCGGATAGGATATGGGACTTCATTCGATCGATGCGCTCGACAAAGACCTGGACACGAGCGCCGCAACTCAGAGGTTGTGAATTTTTCGATATTCGCGGCGATAAGCCGCCGAGAGGGGATACCGGCGCCGGTGAGACAAGCGCGGGTGGAATGTCGCCTAGCCCTCGCAAAACCCGCCAATTCGCTCCAAACGACGAGTCTCGGGGACTTTGTGCCCCGTTCTCCGGTCATGGCCGCCACTTCCCGCGCACCTGTCCCTAGCCCGAGCCACACGGGCGCCAGGGCGAAGCTGCGCATCAGGTTGTGTGCCAACGCATGGAGCAGAGTACGCTACGAACTTTGCTTTTCCCGCGCACCCGCAACCGGGTCAAGCCGCGTTCTCGCGCTAAGGCATTGACGCATTCGGCGGTCGCCGCCCGATCTTTGTAGAGGGCCTGGGCTTCCTCCGTCCCCATCCGTTTTCGCCAAGCGGCC
>JBOIEG010000904.1:0-1051 GCA_050740915.1 Gammaproteobacteria bacterium
ATTCGCACCGAACATTATTCCAGAGGTCCACTGCCCCTTCACCGTCTCCTGCCCCGACAAATTGTCAGCTCCGACCCGCCTCGGCTATAAACATATCAATTAAATCATATCAATATCGGATCTACACCCAATGGATTAAGCTCGTTCGGTTTGAGGTTATGAGGAAGAAGCCTTTCGATTTGGGCGACGGTGCTGGCCTTGGAACCCGCGCCTGCATGGGTGCCCCCAGAGATCAAAGACGAAAATCGGTGGCCTGCTTTGGTGCAGTCAGTCTGCGAAGCGGAACACTGGTGACCGAGATCGTTTCACCGTTCGACGCAGTGACCTTCGGCAACTTTCTGACCGAACTGCTCAAGCATCGAGCCAAAGGCAAGCGCATGGTCATCATAATGGATAACGCCAAGCATCGCCACGCAAAACTGTTGGCGCCGCTGTTGCACAAGCGGCGCAACGTATTGACGCTGCTGTTCTTGCCGCCGTACAGTCGGAACTCAACCCGATCGAGCGGGTCTGGAAACTGACCAAGCGTTTCGCTACCCACCAACCAGTACTTCGCCACCCTCGATGAGATCATCCTCAGCGTATCCGAGCGCTTCCGGCTGTGGGCTTGCCCGAACCATACGCTTGAACGATTATGCGGCATTCATACGTAGGATCTTTAAACTTATTGAATTATAAGGGGAACTAACGAGGTTTCACTCGATCCCATAGAGCAATCAAGCACAATTGACTCTAGTCATAAGGGGGACCGAGTGAAACAACGACAAGCTATCACGATGGTAGAGCGGATCAAGCGGGTGTTTTCGACTCAGAGTGTAGTGTCCCTTAAATAACTTTACAGACTTTCCAGTGATTGCTATGGTCTCGCTCATGCCGACCACTAGCGTGGCGATCAAGTTGCAGCCGGCTGAACGCACGCCGCTGGAGACGTGGGGATCCGCACACGGAACTCCGCAACAGGTGGCGCTGCGCTGCCGGATTATCTTGGGCGCCCTGGCGGGTCAGAACAATGTGTCGATCGCCGAAGAACTCGGCGTAAGCCGGCCCACCG
>JBOIEG010000905.1:0-2690 GCA_050740915.1 Gammaproteobacteria bacterium
GTGCGCTTCATAGTCCAATTGCTGGAGCTGGCGCGTTAATGCCTCGCGTCGGTCGCTACCCTTCACGTGGAGCTGCTCGATCGCCGCGAGGCTGGCCGCCATCCCCAAGGGTGAGAGGGCGTTCAGGATTTCGTCACTGACGCGCTTA
The DNA here is from genome assembly GCA_050740915.1 of Gammaproteobacteria bacterium. GTDB lineage: Bacteria > Pseudomonadota > Gammaproteobacteria > JBOHHR01 > JBOHHR01 > JBOHHR01. The sequence goes on from JBOIEG010000905.1 coordinate 149, forward strand.
TCGACGGTGGCCCCACCGAAGCCCAAGCAATAGTGCCCGCCGGTGGGAAAATCACCCTCGCACAAATAGCGGGCTGCCGTACCCTGTTTTTGCCTCGTGCTCGATGGGGTCTATCGCGCCAGCGAGGGCGTGCCGGTCTTCCACCCCGTGCGTGCCCCCACTCCCGGGGAGCTGCAGACCGTACTCACCCGGATCATAAAACGCCTCATGCGGCTACTGACACGCCAAGGTTATCTCATTGAAGAGCAGGGTATGACCTACCTGGAGGATACCGATCCGGAGGCCGCTTTGGCACCCCTGCAAGCGGCGGCCTGTACCTACCGCATTGCATTCGGGCCGCGCGCCGGGCAAAAAGTATTGACCTTGCAGACCGTCCCGAACCGAGTGACGCCGCCCACGCCGCAACGCTGTGTCAACGAGCAGGGCTTTAGCCTGCACGCTGACGTGCGGCTCGACATCAATCAGCGCCATAAATTGGAACATCTATGCCGCTACATCACCCGCCCCGCCATCGCCAATGAACGGCTGACACTCAACCGGGCCGGTGAGGTCGTGGTAGAACTCAAAAGCCCCTACCACGACGGCACCACCCATATCGTGATGTCGCCGCTCGAGTTCCTGCAACGCCTGGCCGCGCTCGTCCCCCGTCCCAGGCTGCATCTCATCCGTTTCCACGGCGTGCTCGCGCCCCATGCGAAACTGCGCCCCGCGATTATCCCGAGCGCCTCGATCGATGCGAACGCGCCCGCCGCTGAGCAGGGTGAGACACCCCATCCATCCCCAGATTTGATCGGTACTTGGCGAGCGCAGCCGATTTTCTCGGTTTCGGGTGGTGTCGAGCAGGGTAATTGAACTGGGGACGAGCGGGAGCGTTGGCGCTCTCAGAGGCCAAGGGCGGCGATTACGATTTGCCTAGCGCCGGGAGTGAAGCGCGCGTACTAGAGGGCTTAGGCGTTGGTGATCGATGCGGCCTTATTTTCAGCGAGCCAGTGCTCTCGCAGTTGACAGCACGCGTGTTCGAGCAAGGTTAAGATCGCCTTCCATGACAGCGCCCGTGCTTTGGCTTGTCGCAGCCTGCGAGTCAAAAGACGCGAGACCGCATTGTAAGCGAGTAACCGCAACAGGCTCACGAAGAGCAACGCCTGATGGGTCCAAGGCGCGTTGTCTTCGAACCAGGTGCAGTCCAGTGTCCAGAACCCGTTGTTCTCCACCCCCCAGTGCATCCGTATGGCGTGCAAAACTTGCGTATTACTCAAGGTGCGGGGCGGTAGGCTCGTCAAGAAGAAACGCTCCTCGCAGGTGGTCTTACCCGTTGTCACCCCAACCGTTGTCTGTTGCACGTGCCAGATCTCGCGGAGGTGCTCCCAGGTGTACGCCCCGCGGACCGGGAGGCGATAGAGTTCGCGCCGCACCTGTTTGCCGTTTGCCACCTCCGTGGTGATTTTCAGGGGGCAAGAGGCGGTCTGCATCCATCTTTGCGCTTGCTCAAAGAGCACCTGTTGTGGCCCCTTTAAGGCCATGATGTAGTGCCGTCCATGGTCAATCACATAGTCGGCGTTCTCTTTGCTAACGATCCCAGCGTCGAGGGAAAACACCTGAAGCAGATCGGTCGGACCATAGTCCGCGAGCAGTTGGTCGAGAAAGGGGCGAAACTCCGTCGTCTCGGCACTCTTAGAGGGGATTTCACGTTGCCCGAGAAACAGCTTCGTATCATTGGAGACATGCAGCGCCCGTAAGGCCATGTGGCGATACGACCCTTCGCCATCGCCCCCGATGGCATCACTCCAAACCCCAACCTTCTGCCGAGAGACCGAGACCGATTTCCCGTCAATGGCCGTGATGCGCACCGGAAAGGCATCCTTGGGCAGCTCGTGGGCTCGCAACGCGTCCTTGACTTCTCGTACCAGCACTTCGCGTAAAGGCTCCCCATCAACATCCTTCAACCCATCATGCAGGGTCGTATCGGGCACCCGTTCACCATAAATCTCGCTGAACGTCTCGACCGCCCGAAGGGTCTGACACCCCGAGAGCATCCCCCCAAAGACAACCTCCATCATATAGTCAAAGTTCCAATAGCGGTTCGTCGGTTTCCTCGGATCGCACACCTGCGTGAACCAGCCCAGAGGATTGATCCGCTCTAAATGCTTTTTGATGACACCCAACGTATTCGGTAATCTTAGTCGTTTCAATGGCATCTCCTGTGATCAGGGGTTAGACCAAAGGTCATTGGCACGCCTTGAGGCCGCCCTCTACCACGCGCGCGGCTCCCGGCTCCTCATCGGCGATGACCGAGCGTTAGGATCTCATACTTGTCTTTATCACGGGAGCCTTCTTGCAGAAAACATCTCTCGAGATCGCGCGAATAAACTCGCACATCAAGAGTTCCGAGCAATCCTGCCCATCCATCCCCCCTCGCCCGCATCAGCTGGGCCCGGCTGCTCAAACGGGTATTCGATATCGATATTGAGCACTGCCCAAACTGCGGGGGTACGCTGACGATCATCGCCGCCCTCCTTGACCCCACCGCCATCGCCCAGATCCT
>JBOIEG010000906.1:0-3109 GCA_050740915.1 Gammaproteobacteria bacterium
AAGAAGCGCGCAGATCGATACTAAACGACATGGCCACCGGGCAGGTCCTCCCTTGATTGTTGTGCTGACTTCCAAGGATACCTGAACGATGGCCAGTTGGCGATCTGGAATCGCCCGCAGATCAGTGTGTTACGCGCGTTAACCGGTCACTAATGGCGCTGACACATACCTGGCCAAGTTCATAGTCCCTCAAGCGCGCGGACCACCGTCGCCGACGAGTTATGGGCCCTGGGGATCCGAAGGGCCTGTCTATTCCCAGATTTGACCAACCTGGCCGCCGATCTCGCCTCTGACTGGCGACTCATTCCAAGGAGGCCAAGCTGACCGCGCCGCTCGGACGGCAACCGCCTAACTTCAGGCTTCAACGGACCGGCTGCTCGCGTTGCTCGCAGCCGGCCGCTGAGCCTGCGTGTTCGGCTTCTAACATGAGAAGGCGTTGTTGCGTTCCCCTGTTTCATTGAATATTCTCCCGATGCCGAGGACGATTTACGCTTCCTTACGGCCCGACAACAAGCTATCGTGTTGGGCACCTTCGATGAGCAACTCATGTACCAACCGACTGTCGAAATCTGGCCCAACGCCTCTGGCACGTACCCATCTCTACCCGTAAAGTCGCCCTGTGCCTGCACCACGTCCTCCCCGATATCTTCCGCGCGTTGATGCACGCTCAGCGTCAATTGCAGCCCACTATCGAGCGCGCTTTACGCTATCTATCTCTCAACGCACAACGCGCTCACCCCAAACGAGACCTGCGCTCAGGCCGCCTGAAATTCGGCTGGAGCACGTTTACGCCGGCCTTAAGAACTAACCGTATGTATGGCTGTTAGGGTCAATGCCGAGACGGGCTGGCTGCGCGCTGTGCGGCGCGTACTATCGCCAAACTGCGATGATCGCCCGCCGGGCGTTGCCATCGAGCTCATCGTGGTGCACGGGATCAGCTTGCCGCCGGGACACTACGGCAGGGAATATATCGATCAGCTCTTTACCAACCGCCTGCGGCCGGAGGCAGATCCCTATTTCCGCGACATTAGCCACCTGCGCGTGTCGGCGCATGTGTTGATTCACCGCGACGGCTCGCTTACGCAATACGTTCCGTTCCACAAGCGTGCGTGGCATGCCGGCGAGTCCTGCTTTGAGGGTAGGCCGTGCTGCAATGATTTTTCCATAGGGATCGAGCTGCAGGGCGGCGACGATGAACCGTACGCAGCCATCCAATATCAGGAGCTTGCTCGCCTGGCAGTCGAGTTGATGGCGCATTGGCCACTGATGACGGCAGAGCGTATTGTAGGTCACTGTCATGTCGCGCCCGGGCGCAAGACAGACCCAGGCCCCAGCTTCGATTGGTGCGGTTTGCGGGAGCGGATCGAAAACTACAAAAACGCTAGGGATTAACCAACCTCTGATTACCCACGGTGGGATGGTAAAGCATATAACACCTAATCCAATCGAGGGAAGCTCGCTGCGAATGGTATAATGCTTGAATCGCACGCGCGCGCGGACCTGCTCTAATGGTAATAAGATCTAAAAAACCTTTGGGAACTGAGGTCTAATATCGGCAAGCGGCGACCAACCTTATTCGTTAGGCCGCAGTCACGTCAACAGTCGCTTTTTCCAGCCAAGATAGTGTGCCGAGCTTCGCTAAGCACAGGGCGCGAGTCCATCTGCTTGATGGCCGCAGCACTCACGAGTGACGAAGTCAATGCCGCAATGGATCGACGCCTAGATGATTGGATCCGACACTACGAGAAGGGCGACGCGCCAGAGAAGTCTGAGTTCGTGCGGGAACTCAAGAAAGAACTCGTAGCTCAGCGGATCCCTTTTTGAATGCGGCCTAACACGCGATTCGACGTGGACCCTCACAGCGTCGCTTCGCGCCGCCGTTTCGGGCCAGTCAATCGCAACGTTAGGCGGAAAACAGCGTATACATTATTAGCGAAAAGGCGCCATGTAAAACCTGCGGAGTTCTAATACTCCCAGCAACACATGAACGAACAGGCGGCTATTGTGTGCCTTGTTCACAAGGTTGGCGTACTTCGAAAACGAAAGATGAATCTGAGAAACAGGTTGTAGCGAGTCGAACCAGCAGCCCTGTTTCTCACCTCCTTACTGTGCTACTAGCACTCATCTCTACCATCCTTGGCGCTTCCCTTCGCTATCTATTAATCACACCTCTCAAAATTTACATATTAATAGTTTCCGTTCTTGAGATTTTCTCGTGGACCAATTTTGGACCGGTAGCCAAGTTAAAGAACGTGGTCTCATTTCCGGACCTGGCTGAGAAGGTTGGGTTTGTCGATGGTTTCGCACCGATTGCGTCTTGGGAAAATTTCAAGCTGCGTATTATTTTTCCTGTTTCAGGCAGTGTTTTCGCGCTCCCCGTTTTTTTGGCACATGCATGGTATGAAGCCACCAAACGCACTCCATTCGAGAAATTCAACAGGAGAATATCAATCGGCAAGGTGCTTTCCAGCTACAGTGAGGTTGCCGTAATAGCCCTTGTCGTGTCCATTTATCTATTTAGCTATCCTAAAATTGCCACGCCGCAGCTCCCCTCGGAGCTCAAATGGGCGGTAATTTTGCTGTTTGGTGCGACTCTTGGGATGGATAACGTGAAATACAGTGAAATGGGAGAAAAGCTAGGTATGCGGGGTTTACTGGGGAAGAGGCGGGCTGCTGAAAAGATTGCAAGAGATATAGGTCTTAGTGAGACTGATATCATAAAGATGGATTTCTTTGAACTAGCTGAAGCAATCAAGAAATCTGATAAGGTAATTTAACATTGACCTAACAACCGCTTCGAGAGGGACGCGGCAAGAAGCGCCGCGCCCTTCAAGCGGGGCGTTAGGTGTCACAAGACCTGGAATCGTCCGTGCGCCTGTCCAAATCCCTCTGCGTCGTAGTCGGTGACGTGCTGGCCGGCACCGGCTCTCACGCGACTCTCGATGCGCTATTTCAGTCAGCTGGCGCTCCAGGCGAGCCGCCAGTGTCCTTCCGGTAAGCCTGCATGAATTCCGCTGAGGTTCTTGATATCGTCAGTTGCCGCTTTAGGAGTGCAGGAAGGACAGCTGATGGTAGCCGCAAAGATACGGGCGGGTACACCCGCACATGC
>JBOIEG010000907.1:0-7387 GCA_050740915.1 Gammaproteobacteria bacterium
CAAATAAAGCCCTGGATGCTTCGTCTGCCATGAGGGATACCGTTGCTTCAGTTGTGTTCCCGCTATTTTACCAGCTCCCTTCTCATCATTCCCCTGTCCCAGGAGGTTTTTTCACAGCCTCTCAGTCGACGATACCGCCCGCTCAAGTGAGCGATTCCACTTGCACGATTACACAGGAATTACACAGGTGCGGTTTTTGTGGTAGCGGAAAATCTCCTAACTCTTTGTTTTCATTGGAGCCCCGAGCAGGAATTGAACCCGCATCTGGAGATTACAAATCACCTGTTTTACCGTTAAACTATCGGGGCTTTGAGCGGAAATTCTAGGGGATAGCCTCCGCGACCGCAATGTTCTTGCATTCTATTTGGTGTGCGCCAGCCCCGGCGGGTAGCTTAGCCGGCAGCTTGGCAGCGGCAAGCTTAACATCGAGCCAGTACTTTTCACGCACCTGATAATGCGGGCTGAGGGTGGGGCGAACTCCTTTAGCACGCAGTTGTTCTAAGCGCCGTTGCGCCAGCTTCTCGGTGCTGTATACGCCGAGTGAGATCACGTCCTTCATGGGTCCGCTACGGATTGCCATAAAATCCTCTATCCCTTTTTGGCGCAGGTCCGCAAGCTGTTTTGAAAGCCAGTCCGGCGCTCTCCCGAGCGGAAGGTATATCCAGAACCGTCCGAGGCCCTCCTTGCATTCCTGTTCTCGTGGAGCGGCCAGGGCGCCATGTTTGTTCAGCAAGCTCCCGTAATTCAACGCCGTTTGAGTGAAGAGAAATGGGCCAATCACGTGGCACTTCAGGCGATTGGGAGCAGACTGCGCGGAGGAGTCGGCGACAGCCGGGGCCTTGCAGTCAGGAAGCTCGGCTAGGGCGGCCATAACGGGTTTCTCGTTCTCTGGTGCCAATTGTTTTTGTCGCGCGGGTGATTGCTTCGCTGCTCGTTTCATCTTGGGACCCGCGCTTGCTTTTTCCACCCGTGGGCTCGGGAGCCGCTCAAGCTCCGATAGCAGTTTCAGGGGTTACGCACCGAAAACCGTCTGTGGCCGCGGCTCAACCATCGCGCGTTCTACCTCGCGACGGTATTCCCAACCCAAATAGAGGACATTCAGCACCAGCAGCACTAGGCAAAACCATTTCATGACCCAGCCCTCGCCACGACTGCCAAACCGTGCAGAATCAACTCCGTGTCCAACACGGCGCGAGTGGACAAGGAGGGCAACAAAACGGAGGCATCTCCGCCTGTTAGGATAGTGTGGGCAGGGGCGCTAAGCTTTCCTTGGGCCCTCTTCACGAAAGAGTCGATCAATGCGCTGAGGGCGAAGAAGCTCCCGGCCGCGATCGCATCCTGAGTGTTGTTTGCCAGCAGCCGCAGGTGGCCGCTTGGAGTGTCTTTCAGGGCATGGGTCCCAGAGCGGAGCGCTTTTTTCATCAACCCCAGTCCGGGGGCAATCAGCCCTCCGAGGTGGTGTCCGTCATGCGATAAGGCGTCGATCGTGAGCGCCGTTCCGCAGTCAACAACGCAAGCAGCGGAGCGAAACCGATCCCAAGCCGCGATCAGGGCCATCCAGCGATCCACGCCTAACTGTTGCGGGTTAGCATAGCCGTTTTGCACGCCACAGGCTTGCGATGTGACCGTCACGAATCTTGGACTTATGGCCCATTTTGCCAGGCAATAGTGAGAAACCCTTGCCGCTACTCGTTCACCCGCGACATTGGAAATAACCATCCGCTGCGGTGGGTTTAGCCTGCCCCATTGTTCTTCAAGAGCCTTCTCGACTTCTGTTTGGCTGTGCTCGATTGCACCCTTGCCGGCCAATGAACCGCTGTGATCGGTAGCCCATTTGATCCGGCTGTTACCGATATCTACCAGCAGCGTTAACCGGCTAGCCGTAAGCTTACCTCGCCACAATGGTATCGTTGCAAATAACCGTCTACGGACAACAACAGAGCACCGTCCGCGTCGACGTCCCGGGCGTGACCCATCACCACATCGCCGGTGGGGAGAAGCAAGCGCACGGCCTTGTTGCGGAGCAGATCGTATCCCCGCCACTCGTTCCGGAAAGCCGCAAATCCCTCAGCCTCGTATTCCGGCAGGGCTTGAAAAATAGCCGATATCAAGGCGATCGCCACCACATTTCTGGAATGTTTTGCCGGCGCCGCCCGGTGCAGGTCGATCCAGGGCTGGCCAATACGGGCAGCCAAGCGCGTGCCGCCCTGCACGTTTAACCCTACGCCGATCACGGTGTGATAGGGACCCCCTACTTCGCCTTTCACCTCGATCAAGATCCCCCCTATTTTCGCGCCCCCGCACAAGATGTCGTTGGGCCATTTGACCCCGATGTCTTGCACCCCAAATTCGCCCTTGAGCAGTCGCACCAAAGTCACCGCCACCGCAAGGCTCAAACCCATGATCGATCCCACCGGGGAGCACACCCGCCAGCCCAGTGACAGACAAATTGCGCTTGCCAACGGCGCGACCCACCGTCTGCCTGCCCGTCCCCGACCGGCGGATTGAAACTCAGCAAGGCAGACATGGCGATGGATAGAACCTTGGGCGAGAAGACGCCGCGCCAGAAGCTCGTTTGTGGAATCCGTCTCGAGAAGGATATCGAGCTGCGCAGGGCGGGTGGGATCGCTCTTGCCCAGCTCGGTTGCGATCCACACGCCGTCTAGCCATTCCAGCGCCTGTTCGAGGCGGTAACCCTTGCCATTGACTGCGTGCACGGCTAAATCGTACGCGGCGAGCCTTCGCATCTGCTTCCAAATCGCGGCCCTAGATATGCCGAGCTGCCGCGCCAAGGCCTCCCCGGAGTGGAATCGGCCATCGCTCAGGACCTTTAGGATCGCCTTTAGGCTCGGACCCACGAGCAAACCCGTCTCAAGCACCCGTGGCCACAGGGCGCTGCGGATCGGAACACCACTCACTCCAGGACCCCGCATAAAGACGCGGTTCGGGCAGTCCGCTATGCACCGCCGCCACGATGTGGTGACAGGCCGTAACCCCCGAGCCGCAATAGAAAACCACCTCTTGTGTGGGGGTTTTCTTGGTCACTCGCTGAAAGCATTCGCGCAGTTGTATTGGGGACAAGAAGCGGCCACTCGGGTCGAGATTCTCCCGCCAAAAATGATTGATAGCGCCCGGTATGTGCCCCGCGACCGGATCGATGGGCTCGTGTTCGCCTCGGTAGCGGGCGGGGTCTCGCGAATCGACTAACAAACCCAGCGACGCGATTTCCTCTATCCTTGCCAGCCGATCGGGGCGCGGTTGGCCCTCGAACAGGACCGCCGCATTGCTTTCCGCCCCGGATCGATGGAGCAACCCCGCGCCGATCCAAGCCAGCCAGCCGCCATCGAGCAGGGCCACCCCCTCATGGCGCATAAAACGCAACATCCACCACAAGCGCGCGCAGACAGAACCCTCGCTGCTATCGTAAACCACCACCTGCTTTGTCTCATCGATGCCCAAGCGCGAAAACAGCACGGCCATCGCTTGGGAGCTGGGCAAAGGATGGCGGCCTTTACTCAAGCCGGAAACACCGCTCAAATCCTCGTCGAGATGCGCGTACACGGCCCCAGGGACATGGGATGCAAAGTACGCCTCCCGTCCGGCCTCGGGTCGAGACAGATCGAAACGACAATCGACGATCACAAAATCTGCATCGCCTAAGTGCTGTTTAAGCGTATCGACGCTGATTAAGGTCTTAAACATAGCGCGGGGCCTTGGAGAGAAGCTAATATTATAATCCTAGGGAAGCTCTGAAAAACCCGCCCTTGGGATTTTTCAGAGTCGAAAAGCACCAAGCGTTGTTTCTACTTTACTCTATGTTTCAGACACTTGTGTATTTTAACCTATGCGGCACCTCCCTATGCCGCCGGAACCTCTGATAGTGAGCAGAGGTTCCCGACTGACCGAAAACAAATCGATGAAGGACTTTTTCAACGTCCTGTTAGAGGAAGCATCCTAGTGGCTTTGAGTATCGTTATCCTCGCCGCCGGGCAAGGCACCCGGATGCTCTCCCACCGCCCCAAGGTGCTGCATGAACTGGCGGGCAGGCCCCTGCTACAGCATGTTTATGATGCAGCAAGCGCCTTGGCCCCCGCGCGAGTGGTGGTGGTATACGGACATGGAGGAGAGCTTGTTCGCCAGCGGTGCTCGCAGTTAAAAGCCCACTGGGTGGAGCAACCGCAGCAGTTGGGGAGCGGGCACGCGGTGCGGCAGGCGTTGCCCCAAATTCCCGAGCAGGACCTCGTGCTCGTTTTGTGCGGTGATGTTCCGTTGATCACCGCCGCAACGCTGGAGCGTTTGATCGCGGCCGCGGGCGATAGCGGTTTCGGGCTGCTCACCGTCACCTTGGACAACCCCAGCGGATATGGACGAATTCTTCGGGATGAGCACCGCAAGGTAATAGGGATAGTGGAGGAGAGGGACGCGACCTCCGAGCAACGCATGATTAAAGAAATCAACACGGGTTTGATGGCGGTCTCGGCTGGGTGGCTGCGCGAGTGGCTAGGCCGAGTGGGTAATGACAACGCGCAGGGCGAATATTATCTCACCGATATCGTGGCTGTTGCGGTCACGGACGGCCATTCCGTATCCACCGTCTCACCGGATTCCGAAGCAGAGGTGCGGGGGGTCAACGACCGGGCCCAGCTCGCCGAGCTCGAAAGCCATTTCCGAGCCCGTCAAGCGCGCTCCTTGATGTTACAAGGGCTGGCACTCATCGATCCCGCACGCTTTGACTATCGGGGCGAGCTCACGTTTGGCACGGATTGCGTGGTGGATATCAACGTCATCTTAGAGGGTGCGGTCCGCTTCGGCAACGGAGTGCGTGTAGGGGCTAACACGGTGATCCGCGATTCTGAGCTCGGCGATGACGTGGTGATATTGCCTAACTGCATCATCGAGGACTCTTCGATCGGCCGCGGCTCACAGCTGGGTCCGTTCGCCCGCTTGCGCCCCGAAACAACGTTGCACGAGGACGTGCGCATCGGCAATTTCGTGGAGATCAAGAAATCAGATATTGCTGGCGGCACGAAGATCAATCATCTGAGCTATGTTGGAGACACTCAAGTGGGGAAGAATGTGAATATCGGTGCCGGAACCATCGTTTGCAATTATGACGGAGCGAACAAGCATCGTACCGTGATCGGCGATGGGGTGTTCGTGGGATCAGACACGCAACTGGTTGCGCCAGTTTTGGTCGGAGAGGGCGCCACCATAGGCGCCGGCACGACAGTGACTAAAGATATACCCCCAGGTGTGTTAGCCATTAGCCGCACAACCCAGACCACCATCCCCAGCTGGAAACGCCCCCAGAAGAAAAAACCTCACCGGTGAGCTTTCGCTTTTGGGGGTGCGACAAGTGCGGGCGCGGGCAGGCGTCACGCCACCCCAAACTTCGGGTGATAGGTTGTGAGAAATCGTCGCGAGCGAAGGAAAGTCGCATTCTGCCGGGGCGCAGGACCGTTTCGCCAGGAGCGAAACGGCGCGCAAGCCCCGAAGGGGCGAGTCCCAAGGATGGGACGAGCAGCCGGAGTGTATACTGAAATACATGAGGATTCCGAGCACCGCGGAAACGCGAGGTTCCGAGCGCAGTAGATTTTTTCACAAGCTCTTAGCACTCGTACGGCGCAAGGGTCGATGGTGTCTGATCTCAGCGATCTAGAGCTGCTTGTCGCTTCCCGCACGCCGATCATCGCGATCCTGTCGCACGAAGAAGGCCGCGTGGTGGATCTGCTTTTGCAGGTGGCAACGCGCCGCCACCTGCCCGTATTCCGCTGGGCAGTGACGGAGAGCGTGCGACGCTTGGATGGGGAGTACCCGGCCCAGCGGATGTACCTCAAACCGGCCGACGCTCTGGCCTACTTCCATTCGCTGAGCACAGGGGTGGTATTGCTATTGCTGGACTTCCATCCGTATTTAGAAGACCCGCTAAACGTGCGTCTGCTGCGGGAGCTCGCGGAAGACTATGCAAGAGTGCCGAAGACCCTGGTGCTGGTAAGCCATGAGCTTCCGCTCCCCCCGGAGCTGGTGACTTATACCGCGCGTTTTGACCTGGCCATGCCCAGTTCCGACGAGCTTGAAGCGATGGTGCGCGAGGAGGTGCTTATTTGGGAGGCACGTAAGCCGGGACGACGGGTAACCGCGCGCCGACAAGCTCTGAGCGCACTGACCAGAAATCTGGCAGGGCTAACCCTGCAGCACGCACGTCAACTCACACGCAACGCCATCTACGATGATGGTGTCATCTCTGAGGCCGATATCTCCTCAGTGATGCAAGAGAAATACGAGCTGCTCGATCAAGGGGGCGCGTTGTCTTTTGAGTTAGAGACCGCAAAGCTGGCCGACGTCGTGGGGCTGGTTAATCTGAAGAGTTGGCTGGAAAAACGCAAGCCCGTGTTCCTCGGCGCGGATATCCCGCCGGGCCTGGATCCTCCGAAAGGACTGCTGTTGCTGGGCGTTCAGGGGAGTGGCAAAAGCCTGGCAGCCAAGGCCGTAGCGGGCGCCTGGAGCGTGCCTCTTTTGCGGCTGGATTTCGCGAGCTTGTACGATAAGTACTATGGCGAGACCGAGCGCAAGTTGCGGGAGTCATTGCGAACCGCGGAACACATGGCCCCCTGCGTGCTTTGGGTGGACGAGATAGAGAAGGGTTTAGCGGTGGATGAGGACGCGGGCCCGTCTCGTCGTTTGCTCGGAACGCTGCTGACCTGGATGGCCGAGCGCAAGGCTAAGGTGTTTCTGGTGGCGACCGCTAACGATATCGCAGCCCTGCCGCCGGAACTGCTGCGCAAAGGACGCTTCGACGAGATCTTTTTCGTCGACTTGCCCGCGCGCGCGGTCCGGGAAGGGATATTCGAGCTCCACCTGCGCAAACGCGGCCAAGATCCCAGCCGCTTCGACTTGCCGGCACTGGCCACCGCGGCCGAGGGGTTCTCCGGCGCCGAAATAGAGCAGGCGCTCGTTTCGGCTTTGTATTCTGCACATGCCAAACGTATGCCCTTGAGCACCGAGTTGGTCAAAGAAGAATTGAGCGCAACCCGTCCCCCCTCTCCGTGCTGATGGCCGAGCAGGTCGCATATCTGCGTCAATGGGCAGCCGAGCGTACCGTGCCGGCTGGCTAAGCGAAGAGCTTTGTCGGGCCGTTCCGCCTGTCTGCGGGCGATGCACGGGCAGGGAAGTACCGATAACATCCCGCGTGAGCTAAAACCATTGCCTACGCCCGGCCCGAAAACCCTCCTCGCACGAAGGGCGCAAACGCTGATCAAGCGTAAGCGGTTACTGAACCCCACCCTGTTGATCAGCGGGTTAATGGATTAAGCTCGTTCGGTTTGAGGTTATGAGGGAGCAGCGTTTCGATTTGGGCAACGGTGCTGGCCTTGGGTAGCTCGGTAAA
>JBOIEG010000908.1:0-4946 GCA_050740915.1 Gammaproteobacteria bacterium
ATCTTCATGTCGAGTTTGCTTATTTCGGCGACGCGGAGGTCTCGAAGGTGCTTGCCGGCCTCTTCGACGGCATGCTTTGCCGCGTCCTCCCATGATTGTGCGCTGGTTCCAATGACCTCAGTGACTCTATACACGCTTTCTGTCATGTTTCCTCCTCTGTGTTCTTGTCGCCAATGGTTCCTGTCCCCGTAAGCAACTGCGGTGGCATGCCACGGCACTCCTCGGAACAAGGAATCGAAATCAAAAAAAGGGATAGACGACTTATAACAAACTACTCCAATGCGGGTCGTTGTTAAAGGGGCACGGCGATCATATCACTCCTTCGCGCGGCCTTCTTCTGTGGCAATCAGATGAAATCTGGACGGAATGGAAGATTATCTCTTAAGGGCACTTCGATAAATCGCTTCCCTGCCATTTATCGAATCGCAAAGCAAAAAACGTGGTTTTTGCTTTGCTCCATTGGTCAATCACTTAACGTGATCGACCAATGTCCTCACGTTCCTGTGAGGGCGGGCACTCCGAATCAATCGAAGTGCCCTTAAGCAAGTGGATGAACCCATCCTTGATGAAGCAGCCCGAGTATCCGGCGTTGGGTCTTGGAGAAAGGGCTTCAGAAAAGCCAGTCTGAGTCACTCCCATATTGAGAATGATAATTCTCAGTTTGGATATCAGCAACTCACCGTGGCGTGCGACAGCCGGTCCCCGCGGCGGTAGCGAAGGCAAGTCGGGTAAGACTGCTGTGGTCGGTCTCCTGTCGGCAAAATGCGTCGTCATCCGGCGAGCTGACGCGATCTAACGGCGCGCAGCGAGTCCTATCGAATGTGGGGTCAAAAGTAGCACCCGCGCAGCGTGCGCCCTCGAAGTTTGCCTGTTCAAGATTCGCACCTTCCAGCTTCGCACCTGCTAGTGTAGTGTTCCTTAAATAACTTTACAGACTTTCCAGTGATTGCTAGGGTCTCGCTCATGCCGACCACCAGCGTGGCGATCAAGTTGCAGCCGGCTGAACGCACGCCGCTGGAGACATGGGGATCCGCACACGGAACTCCGCAACAGGTGGCGCTGCGCTGCCGGATTATCTTGGACGCCCTGGCGGGTCAGAACAATGTGTCGATCGCCGAAGAACTCGGCGCAAGCCGGCCCACCGTGCAACTGTGGCGCACGCGGGTCCGCGAGCAGGGCATCGGGGAGGTCTGGGAGATCGCCCCGGCGCGGCAGCTTCGTGAGCGTGCCGGATTTAAAAGAGGCGAACGAGGAATTTAGGCAAGCCTGGAACCAAAATCCCAAGCCCTTCATCTGGACGGCCACCGTCGAGGACATCATCAAGAAGATCGAGCGGGCGCGGGTCACGATGGAGCAGATCAAGCCCAGACCCACCCTGCCCCGAGGGAAAAAAGAAGGCGGCTTAACTGTAAAGTTATTTAAGGGACACTACACTAGTAAAATAGGACGTCTGCCAGCGCCGTGTCTGTCGCCTTTGGCCGTGGTTTGGAAGGAAAACCATCTCCGTTTGACGCGACGCAACATCGTGTTTTCGCTACAATAGAAGGGCACTTCGATTGATTCGGAGTGCCCGCCCTCACAGGGACGTGAGGACATGGGTCAATCACGCTTTAAGTGATTGACCCATGGAGCAAAGCAAAACCCACGCTTTTTGCTTTGCGATCCGATAAATTGCAAGGAAGCAATTTATCGATGTGCCCGTAAGGGGCTTCGATTAATTCGAAGTGGCCAGAATTCGCAACGCCAACTGGAGGGGACGTGCTATGGATGATCCTAAGGAAATAGCGGCTACCTTGATTCGAGGTGACGGCATCGGCCCCGAGATCATGGACGCGAGCTTGCGCGTTTTGGATGCACTGGGCGCGCCGTTTCGATGGGAGGAGCAGACAGTCGGCATGGCCGCTTTAAAGGCGCACGGCGATCCCTTACCGACGCCGGCGATCGAGAGCATACGCAAAACCAAGTTGGCGCTAAAGGGGCCGCTGACAACGCCGGTGGGTGAAGGCTTCCGGTCGGTCAACGTGCGCTTGCGCGAGGCGTTCAAGCTGTTCGCTAATGTACGACCCGCCCGTACCTATTTTCCCGGTGGCCGCTACCAGGACATCGATATCATCCTCATCCGCGAGAATACGGAAGGCCTGTATGTCGGTGTGGAACACGTCATTCCCATCGATGATGACCCGAGGGCAGTGGCGGAGGCCTCGGGCATCATCACTCGCTTCGGCTGCCGACGGATCGCGCAGTTTGCCTTCAACTACGCGGTGTCTCATGGCCGAAAGAAGATCACTATCGTGCACAAGGCGAACATCCTCAAGATGTTGACGGGTTTGTTTTTAGAGACCGCGCAAGATGTTGGAAAGAAATATGCCGGACGAGTCGAGGTCGAAGAGCGCATCGTGGACAACTGCGCCATGCAACTGGTGCTCAATCCGCAGCAGTTTGACATGATCCTCACCACCAACATGTTCGGAGACATTCTGTCGGATGAGATCGCGGGGCTTGTGGGGGGACTGGGTCTGGCGCCCGGAGGTAATATCGGGGCAGATGCCGCGATATTCGAAGCCGTCCATGGATCGGCGCCGGACATCGCTGGCCAAGGTATAGCGAACCCGTCCGCGTTGCTGTTGGCCAGCGCCATGATGCTGGACTACGTGGGTGAAGGCGAACGAGCGAAGCGCTTGCGCGGCGCCCTCTATCGCGCGTTGCACGAGGATCGAATTTGGACCAAGGACTTGGGCGGAGCAACCTTAACCCGCGATTTTGCCAATGCCGTGATCACACGGCTGGAATAGGCGAACGAAACTAAGGTGTAACCCGTGATCAGCACGCTCTACCATACCGAAGGACCTCTAAGGGCGATGTTGCTACTCGCCGCGGGCGTGCTTGCGGCAGCCGGTCCACTCGCCGAGGGGACCGAGCTCGGCACGGCGCTCACGTTCTCCAGCGTGTTTCCGGCGCTGGTCGTGTTGTTCGCCTTCCTGCTGCCGCTCGATATGCTGATGTGCCGGATTTTCCGCTCTGAACAAGAGGGAAGGCAACTCAAGCGTTACGCCGACATCATGCGCTACGAGCTCATCACGCTGGCCTTTATGCTCGCGGCGTGGATCCCTTTTTGGACCCGTTTGCTTAAAGCATGAGAGAGAGCGTTGGCGAGGGTTGCAATAGGATGACGACCAGCTTTCACCGGATAGCTACCGACCCAGTGTTATTTACCCTAAACGTCTTGACTTACAACATGCATAAGGGCTTTGCGGCAGGGAACCGGCGTTTCGTTCTACCCCAGCTGCGAGATGCTCTGGAAGAGGCGGATGTTGATCTCATTTTTTTGCAGGAAACCCAGGGCGAGCACAAGGAACACCAAACCCGTGTCGCCAACTGGCCAAACGCGGCCCAATTCGAGTTTTTGGCCTACCGCTTGTGGCCTCATTATGCGTATGGGAAAAACGCGGTTTATCAGGCCGGTCATCATGGCAATGCGATATTAAGTAAGTACCCCTTTTCCAATTGGGAGAATATCAACGTGTCGGCGTTCCGGCGCGCAAGCCGCAGCCTTTTGCACGCTGTGATCGCGCTCCCCGAGAACAAGGGGTCCGTGCATTTGATCTGCATTCATTTCGACGTCATGGCCTCTGAACGCCAGCGCCAGCTAGCCATCCTCAGATCTCACGTAGAGAAGCGGATCCCCCAAGGAGCGCCATTGATCGTGGCCGGCGATTTCAACGATTGGTGGGGTGAGGCAGAAAGCGAGCTCGGCGCAAGATTGGGAATGGGAGAGGTGTTTAAGGCATTGAGAGGACGCTATGCGCGAACCTTCCCGGCGTGGTTACCAATGCTTCCCGTTGACCGGATATACTACCGGGGAGTGACGCCTTTGGCTTGTGAATGGTTAAAAGAACGGCGCTGGCGCCGAATGTCGGACCACGTTGCCTTGCATGCCACGTTTGCCCTCTGAGTACACCGCAATGGACGATCCGAAAATGCATCAGCGAGATCGGCTAAGTCTATGTCATCACCCGTGAGCGATCAGTGCGCGCGCCGCCGTTCGCGTCGGAAGGCCTTGAGCCAACTTGCGAATTCGATCACCGGACTGCGTTTCGTTTGCGCCCCTGCGCTGTTGTGGCTGGCATGGAATGACTACGCGGTGGGCTTCTTGGCTTTACTCGGAGCTGCCTTTGTGAGTGATGCGGCGGATGGCTTTATTGCGCGAAGATTCAGACTTGAATCGGAGTTGGGCGCAAAGCTGGACAGCACGGCCGATTGGGTGATCTACTCCGTTATCCCCATCGCCGCTTGGTGGCTATGGCCCGAGTTGGTGAGGAGAGAGTTGTTTTTTGTCGCTCTCGTGATCGTCAGCTATACCGTGCCTGTGGCATGGGGGCGAATCAAGTTTGGCGTCTTTACCAGCTATCACACCCGGAGCGTGAAACTGGCGGCGGGGCTGATGGGGTTCACGGTCATCGTATTTTTTGCTGGGGGGCCGGTGTGGCCTTTTCGCGTCGCCGCTGTCATGTGCGTCATTGCGGCGCTGGAAGAAATCGCGATCACGGCGGTGCTGTCCAAACAAAAGCGCGATATTCCTTCCCTTTGGCATGCCCTGAAGGGACCGCATCGATAAAGCGTGGAATCGTGGTGTGCTAGAAACGCCAAGCATCTCCTAAAGGGCACTTCGATTAATTCGGAGTGCCCGCCCTCACAGGGACGTGAGGACATGGGTCGATCACGTTAAGTGATTGACCCATGGAGCAAAGCAAAACCCACGCTTTTCGCTTTGCGATTCGATAAATCGCACGGAAGCAATTTATCGACGTGCCCTAAAGATCTCTGAGAGGCTGTGAAAAAACCTCCTGGGACAGGGGAATGATGAGAAGGGAGCTGGTAAAATAGCGGGAACACAACTGAAGCAACGGTATCCCTCATGGCAGACGAAGCATCCAGGGCTTTATTTG
>JBOIEG010000909.1:0-2318 GCA_050740915.1 Gammaproteobacteria bacterium
CCCCATGTCTCCAGCGGCGTGCGTTCAGCCGGCTGCAACTTGATCGCCACGCGGGTGTTCGGCATGAGCGAGACCATAGCAATCACTGGAAAGTCTGTAAAGTTATTTAAGGGACACTACACTAGTATTCCCGATATCGGAAAAATAGGCAAAATTGCAGCGAAAATAGGGCCAAAATAATCCGCGTGAAAACAGAGAAATACGACGTAACTACCCGTAACGGCTTAAATACCCTGGATCGGCGAGTTTGTGTCGCCCCGATGATGGATCGTACCGATCGGCATTGCCGCTATCTCCTGCGCTTGATATCGCATCATGTGCTGCTTTACTCCGAGATGATCCCGACCGGAGCCATCCTGCATGGCGACCGCGATCGCCACCTCGCCTTTCATTGCGCAGAGCACCCGGTAGCGGTGCAACTCGGCGGCAGCGATCCTCAGGCTCTAGCCCGTTGCGCGCGCCTAGCACAGCAATATGGCTACGATGAGGTAAACCTCAACGTCGGCTGCCCTAGCGAGCGGGTGGGCGAGGGAGGATTTGGAGCTTGCCTGATGGCGGAGCCGCAACGGGTCGCCGCCGCGGTCACGGCCATGCGCGAGGCGGTTGACATACCTGTCACGGTAAAAACGCGCTTAGGCGTTGATGATCGGGATTCCTATGAAGAATTGCTAGAGTTCCTGCAGCTCGTATCCTCGGCCGGCTGCCACACCTTTATTCTGCATGCGCGCAAAGCTTGGTTGAAGGGATTGAGCCCCAGGGAAAACCGAGAGATCCCCCCATTGCGCTACGATCTCGTGCATCGTGTTAAGCGGGATATGCCGGCATTGCAGATCATCCTCAACGGAGGAATTACCCGGCTGGATGAGCTCGAAGCTGAGTTAAGCAAGGTCGACGGCGTCATGATTGGCCGGGAGGTCTATCGCAACCCCTACCTGCTGGCCGATGTGGATCGGCGCTTCTGTGGCAGCACCGCCCCCGCCGCGAGCCGAGACGCCGTGCTCGAAGCCTATCTGGCGTATATGGATGGGCAGTCGAGAAGCGGGGTGCCATTCAGTCGGCTCGCGCATCCCTTGCTTGGCTTATACCAAGGTGTTACCGGCGCTCGGCGCTGGCGGCGTCACCTCAGCGAATACGCCTCAAGGTTTCGCACCGACCGGGAATCCAATGCGCACTGTACCGGCGTGCCGCGCAGGTAACGGGCGATCGCGGCCATCGACTGGATCCGAACCATCTCGCCAATGAGCGTATATCTCACAGAAGAGATGAGGCACTATCTCCTCCCCAGCCCATTCGGCAAACGGCGCTCTCGCTCATTCCGCTGCTCGACCGAGGCCGAGCTGATCCACACAAAAACGTCGAAGGCGTTCTATCCACCGAAGGTTTTGAGTAGGCGTCTCGCGATGTTCGCACAGTTCGCTCATTGGGTAAGGTGTCATCGATCGCGGAAACCACTAGGGAGTTCTTTGATAATGCCCATACTTGGTATCATCTGGATCAGACTCGTTCTCACCGTCTACTCTCGAGCTCGTCTGGTCTTGGGGGCCGTAGCCGGTCGTTGCCGGGTTTGTGGTTTGGTTTCTCGGCCGACTGTCGCCCAAGCGGCTGCGTTTATCCAGTCCCATCTCTTCATGGGCCTCCGAGGACTCGGGGGCGTTTGAGTCCCGGATAAAGCTCGTATCTATCACCAGAGTCGCATCGGCCAGGTTCATTCCAGCCAAGGCAAACTCGAAAGCGAAATCATGGAATTGTATCTGGTCCCCGTGGGTAAGGCATACGGGCCCGTTTACGCGATTGCCGTTTACATACGTTCCGTTCTTACTGTTTTGGTCGACTAACCAGAACCCACGGTGCTTGTGCTCTACGACAGCGTGAACACGACCTATCGTCGGTCGGTCGATTACTATGTGGTTCCGCTCACTTGCGGGAACACGTTCAAGTTCGTCGATTACGAGGTAGTTACGTCCGACAACGGTAACGGTGCCAAGCTGGTAACGCTTGCGGCCCGTAACGCCACTGAGATCCAACAAAAATGCGTCGGGCAGCGCGGGGTTTGCACGTGTCTCGTGTCCAGCTGCTTTCACGCGTGGCTTATTCCAAACAAGCACCGCAACCAGCGCTAGGATCGCGCCCATCAGCAACACGGCGATAACGACGAACCCGCACATAATGGGGATCCCGACCGCCTCTGGCTCTACAGGCACGACGGACGGCGGTTGGGAGGGCACGACAAGAGGGGCGGGCGCACCGGTATCTGCCCTCCTCGGCTCCGGCTCGGGTGTGGGGGCGTTGCTGGGTGGTGTAGACGCTTTTTCCCTTCC
>JBOIEG010000910.1:0-1356 GCA_050740915.1 Gammaproteobacteria bacterium
CAAGCTATCGCGTTTCTCGGCGCTAACGCTCAGCGCGCACACCCCGCACGCGACACCCAAACCGGACGCCTGCAACTGGGCTTAGAACCCGTTTTCGGTGGGCCTTAAGTACCTAACCTATGAGTTCGCGCAGTTCCATAAGAAGGTTCTCCGGTTAAGTTTTAGCCGCCGTCTCCCGAATAATCTCTGTTCAAGTCTGCGGCGCGAGTTACAATTTCTCGAACTCGGTTTCTAGTCCCAAGAAGGCGTTATGGACGAGTCGGGAGTAATTTACTCCCGACATTCATATAACGCCGTAAAGTTCACTGGGCCGGATGATTCGTAACTTTTGCTGCTAATTAACACAGTTTTTGGCATACGGGCTTCTAGATTTCTCTCAAATAAGGTCCACGTAATTACAGTTCCCCTTGGCGCTTTTTCGATTAACCAGAGAGCTCCCGGTGCTTCCGACGCTTTTACAAGCTTTGTAACCCCTTGTCCCGTTACCATCGGTTCGTTTGTATCAAGACCGGTTAGTTTTACCACCAATGGGCTGTCGATTTGTGAATAAGCTATCGCCTTGTACTTTTGCTCCCTAGGGCTCCACCCTACGCTCGTCTCGGCAACTTGTATGCAGTCGTAGTATGCCTCGAACGCCCAACTAATCTCGGAAAGCAACAACAAAATCAGCAATAAGAGCTTATTCATAAGATTTTGGCGCTCTGCTTCATGCAATGGGCTATGCGCCCTCACCGAGAACCTCCACGTAGGAAAGTTCACGTGCTAGATCGATTGTCAAGTAACCATCTTGGATCTCGGGAAGCGGTTGCGGATTCGGAGGGTTTTGATTCAGAATTGTATAGAAGCGATACTCGAATTCCTCGCTGAAGCACCGGTGTTTTTGCGAAATGCTTAAGATGGCCCGGTCCATCGGATCGAGGTTTTCGGTCACCACAGCTCCTTTGGTGTAAGCTGACGTTTATCCCTTTCACCCCACCGAAGTTGTAAATTTCGCGTTGTTCCATATACGACCGGATATCAGAAGCTAGCCTTCGGCTCTCGTTAATTCGCACAACATATCGGCCAAATTTCTTCCGGAGAAATTTGAGATTGACATTGGCTTTGGAGCATGAGAGAACATATACATCGTTCCCGAGCTGAAAGCGCGTATTTACTCCGTTACCGTCAGTGTAATGGCCATCGCCTTCGCTTGAATCACAACGGTTAGAGTTCTCGATCTGCTTATACGTACTGAGAGTTTGTGAAAAAACCGTCGCGAGCGAAGGAAGGTCGCGTTCCGCCGGAGCGCAGGAACCGCAGTGTATATTGAAATACATGAGGATTCCGAGCACCGCCGGAACGCGAGATCCCGAGCGC
>JBOIEG010000911.1:0-5042 GCA_050740915.1 Gammaproteobacteria bacterium
GCGCTCGGGATCTCGCGTTCCGGCGGTGCTCGGAATCCTCATGTATTTCAATATACACTGCGGTTCCTGCGCTCCGGCGGAACGCGACCTTCCTTCGCTCGCGACGGTTTTTTCACAAACTCTCAGCTGTCTAGCGTGAACGATGGTTGCTCCGTCTGTCGGGAATTTCTGGATCAAGCGGCTCCGGGAGTTCCTCGGCCAAATGCTGTTTAAGATTGACGCGACCTTCCGCAAAAGCTCGCCGATTTTCTAATCTATTACAATCAATATCGTGTTTTCATACTCCGGAAAATAGCGCCCGATCACAGGGAGATCGAAGCTCGGAAGAATACTGGTATTGCTTTCCCGCTCCAGAAGAAATTCGAATGATTTGCGCACGAGCTCTTCCACATCGATCCGCTTGCCTGTCAGTTTTCATAATAAGCCGGGCTGACGGTGACCCTATGTGTGGTGCTCGTGTAGCCTTCCACCGTGACCTTAAACGTTGTGTTATCGGATCGCCTGAACGGTAATCATAGTCGACTCGTTGGCTTTTGATTTACCATCATCCGAATTTCGTGCACGTTCCCAGCCTCAGTTTCTGGTGATGAAAGCGAGCCGGTGCTTTTACGCGGTTCTATTACTCAAAACCACCCGTCTCTCCGGTACCGGTGCGCGTAATTATAGCCTTTGGATGCGGCGGACGAGCGTTGGTCCCGCCGATGCCGGGGTTGGATCAGGTCTTCCAGCATGATGGAAAGTGCTCGGCTTTGCCACCCCCATCGAGGTGTGGTATGCGAGCTCTGATCGCAAACTGGAGCGAGAATGGGCCGAGATGCTTCGGCATTCAGCGAGGTTTCAAACCCCGATCCCGCACTTTGGTGCGTCGGATTACCACCGGAGCCGAACGACACATCTGTTTTATTCGAAGCAGCGTCCCTCGTTTCGGTGGTTCGAGGCGAAGGTCGGGAAGGTCTTCGAACCGAGCATCCGACCGCAGCAGTTCACACTGTGACGTTCGCTCTATTGAGGAGCGGCTCGGAGAGCTTGAAAGGAAGACGGAGGTGATGAGTGGCCCACTGGCTGAACAGCGAGTGATCGGTGAAAATGGAGTTGTTGCAGCTGGCGAGCGTGCTAACGGACGCGAAGCGCCTTGACGAGGGTCTAAACCCGGTCCTCGGATGGCGGCTGGGAAGGCGGCAAAAACGCACGGATCGCCGGCGGGATGGGAATGGAACGGCCTTGTTTATGGTCGACCCACACAAGGTGGGCCTTGCCAAGGGCGTACAGCAGCCCCGGCGTTTTAGTATCCAGTATTTCGTAGCGCGTCTCGAAGCTGGAGCGGCCTGGCGCACTCGCATACATTTTGACCCACAGCGTCGCCGGATGCACGATGGGTTGTTTGTACTCACAGGCGACGCTCACGATCACAGGTCCCTGTAGCGGGCGGCGCACGACCTCGGCCAAGCCGACACTATCGAGCCAAGCCACTCTCGCCTGTTCCATATAGGTAAAATAGGCTGCGTTATTCACGTGACCCACGGCGTCCATGTCACCCCAGCGCACAGAGATCTCGCAGGTGAATATGAGCTTGTTGTCCATATTGAAACGGACGGCCTACACTGTTTTAATTCGTCTCCACATCATGCAAAGAAACGGTAGGTTCTGCAAGCAAGCGGCAACCAGCGCCAGGGGCAACTCTCGATGGAGTGCAAACACTTCTTGGTTTCGGGGCGGGTACAAGGGGTTTACTTCCGTGCCTACACCCAACAACAAGCCGAATGCCTTAAGCTCACAGGTTGGGTCAGGAACTTAAGGGACGGGCGGGTGGAAGTGCTCGCCTGCGGTGACGATGCCGCGCTCACCGCGTTACAGGAGTGGCTCTGGCAAGGACCCGAGCTCGCCAGGGTGAGCGCTGTGAGCAGCGATTCGGTCGTTACTGAGCATCTTTCTGACTTTAGGATCCGCTGAAGGCCCGCCCTCACAAGGGCGTGAGGACATGGGTCAATCAGTCTAAGGGATTAACCAATGGAGCAAAGCAAAACCCGCGCTTTTTGCTTTGCGTTTCTATAAATTGCAAGGAGGCACAAATAGAAGTTCCCGATAGATCAAAACAAGGTAGACAAAGCACGAGACTGAAGTGAGACCTAAAACCGTAGGACCGATCATGCTGGACCTCGCTGGTCCCGAATTGCGGCCAGAAGAGCGGGAGATGTTATTGCACCCCTTGGTGGGAGGCGTGATCTTGTTCACGCGCAATTACCACTCTCCCGAGCAAGTCGCCGAGCTAACCAAGCAGGTACGGGGTTTGCGCGATCCACGCTTGCTGGTGGGGGTCGATCACGAAGGCGGAAGGGTGCAGAGGTTTCGTGAGGGCTTCACCCGCCTGCCCGCCTGTGCCGCCATCGGAGCCGAATATGATAAGGATGAGCAGAAGGGGCTTATGTTGGCGGCTGATTATGGATGGGTAATGGCCTTGGAATTGGCCGCCGTCGGTGTCGATTTTAGCTTTGCCCCGGTTCTGGATCTGGGATTGGGGGTGAGCCGGGTGATCCAAGACCGTGCCTACCACAGCGATCCGCTGATCATCGCGAGACTGGCGATCGAAAGCGTGATGGCGATGAAGAAAGGAGGTATGTCGGCCGTGGGCAAGCACTTCCCAGGACATGGCTCGGTAGTCGAAGATTCCCATTACGACGTACCGACCGACTCGCGCGAGCTGGGGATCATCGAGGAGAGCGATTTGGTTCCGTTCAAACACCTGATCCAGGCGGGCTTAGCCGCCATCATGCCGGCCCACGTCGTGTATCCCAAGGTGGATGAAAAACCCGCCGGCTTTTCAAGCTTTTGGTTGAATACCCTCCTGCGCGGGCGACTCGGGTTTGACGGCGTCGTTTTCAGCGACGATATTTGTATGGCGGGTGCTGCTATTGCCGGGGACCACGTCACGAGGGTGCACGCGGCGTTACAGGCGGGCTGCGACGTGGTGCTTGTTTGCAACGACAGTGAGGCCGCCGCGCGGGTGTTGCACGGCTTGGACTGCGCCGGCCGGTCCCAACCCAGGTTCGCGCGTATGTACGGGAAGAGGGACGTGGATTGGCGCGAGCTTAGGCAAGATCCGCGCTGCAGGGACGCTTCAGCGCGGCTGGAGTCATGCGCACAAAGGTGGGAAACGCTCGAGCCGAGCGAACGCTCGGAATAAGAACGCGAAGGAGATCGGGAAAGTGATGAAACGTCGGTTTTGGAGGGTTCTGTTGCTGGCTTTGCTACTAACGCCAAATTCCCTGTCGGCGCTCGAATGTGCGCCGCTCGTGCTTGCGAAGGCAAAGCATAGTGCGGTGCCCTATGGCAAAGGGGTATTGTGGAAGATATCGCGTGGCGGTGGCAAACCGAGTTATCTGTTTGGGACCATGTATGTGGGTGATGCCGAAATCGTCGAGCTGCCGCGGGAGGTTTCGACGGTGTTCCAGGCCAGCAGTCGGCTGATTCTGGAAGCCGAGCTTAACCCGCGCGACACCGTGGAGTTCTCCAAGCTCATGTTTTACGCCGACGGCGCTCGTCTGAATGACACCCTGGGTGAGGAGTTGTTTGAGCGCACGGTTGCTTTGCTGCTGCGCTACGGCGTCACGCGCGGATCCGCCGCCACGATAAAGCCTTGGGCCGCGTATTTGACTCTGAGCATGCCTCCAGCGAACGGCGTCGCTTTGGATCTGGTGCTGGCGCAGAGGGCCGCGGAGCAGGGCACGCCGGTGCATGGTCTGGAGAGCCTGAAAGAGCAGGGCGAGGTGCTCTCTACGCTGCCGCTACCAGACCAGATCGCCCTGCTCAAAGATACCGTTTGTCATTACCAGGCCGTGCAGGAAGACGTGGCGACGATGAAAAAGATGTACCTACAGCGCGATCTCGCCGGCCTGATGGCGATGGCCGATAAATACGAGATAGCCGAAAGCGCGCGCTACCGGAGGTTGCTGGAAGCGTTGCTATGGAGCCGAAATAAACGCATGGTAGAGCGGATGCAACCCTTCCTGGATGATGGCAATAGCTTTATCGCCATCGGGGCACTGCATCTTCCGGGCAGCAAAGGAGCGCTGGCTTTGCTCGAGGCCAGGGGGTACCGCGTTATGGCGGTGTACTAGGAGCCTGTCGGACTTAGGAAGAACCTACTGCGGCGGTGGAAAATCGGTCCATGGTTTCGATCATCCTCATTAAATAGTACCACTATTCGCCCCAAATGATCAAAATCTGTCCTCGATTTCCCACCCGCCTCGCTACGGTTCCCTAAGTCCGACAGGCTCCTAGGGTCTGTTCGGAAGGGCCCTCGACGTTTCTGTGCCCTTTCGCGAGCTAACTTCTTATCCTGGGCACCGCATCCCCGAGAACTTCGAGCTCGGGATCGCTTGTCAACACAATGGCTTTCAGAGTCATCGCCAAGGCCGCGGCGAAGCAGTCGGCATAAGACATGGGAAAAGTGGCCTTGAGTTTTACCGCTTCCCAAAAAACATCAAGGCCGGCTTCTCGGCCAGCGATCCTGCCGCGGCCAGGCACAGCGCGATCGACGACCACCGTATGCCGCCTGCGAGCTGCGGCTTGAACGTTCGCATCGTTACGTCCATGGAGATGAAGCCTACTCCTTGACGCGGACAGCCCAGGAGGGTACCCGCTTGCCGGCGATGAGGCATTGGCTTATCATTTGACCGAATTCGGACTTAATTTGATTTTATCCTATGAGCGAATCCATCATCAGCCTCAGTGAGTTCAAGACCGATGCGAGTCAACTGCTGGCGCGCATTCGCAACAGTGGCGATCGCATCGTGCTGACCCAAAACGGTACCGCCACGGCGGTGGTGCAAGGCATAGAATCCTTCCGCAAGCTGCAGCAGAGCGTGCTGATGCTGAAGCTCTTGGTCCAGGGTGAGGCCGACATTCGCCATGATCGGCTCCTAGGAGCCTGTCGGACTTAAGGCGGAACTTTTGATGTGCAAACCGATCGGATCGGCAATGGATTCAATGAGCGAACGTGCATGAGCCACTTCCGTCAATGCGATCGTGACACACCCTACCTG
>JBOIEG010000912.1:0-4057 GCA_050740915.1 Gammaproteobacteria bacterium
GCGCTCGGGATCTCGCGTTCCGGCGGTGCTCGGAATCCTCATGTATTTCAATATACACTGCGGTTCCTGCGCTCCGGCGGAACGCGACCTTCCTTCGCTCGCGACGGTTTTTTCACAAACTCTCAGAAGCTCGTCGCATCCTCAACCCCCTTTACAGAAAACGTTCTCGCTGGGTTGTATAGCTCCGCTTTCTTTGGACATGAGGTAAAGTGATCCTTGAGGGGTGGCACCGCGCGGGGTTTCGGCTATTCTGGCACCGAAAATGCGGTTCGTTGCTTACTATCCCGAGCATCCCCGATCACGAGACTTGGGTCTGTGCTCTTGTGAACAGCCCCCTTTTAACGATGCCGTATCGTTCACAGATGTAGAAACGGCCACGAGCGCACGCGCGCAGAACGACCACATCACCGACTTCGCGCTGGGCCTCATCGCAGGTGGGTTGCTCGGGGGGCCGGGCTGGGGTTAGCATTCGCTCCACAGCCGGGTTCAGAGCCGCGAAAGCGGGTCGTCAACTCGCCAACGATCTTGGCGCTGCGGCTGCGGAACGGTATCAGCGGAACCACCATATTCGAAGGCGGCTGATCAAAGTGTGCGCCGCATGGATAACACCGTGAAGACATGTCGATGAAGAACGAGCCCGTCACGCAGATTGAACACCGCCCACTGGCGGTGAAGACCTTCGGGATCACTGACAAGGGCAGGGTGCGCGCGTCCAATGAGGATCAGTTCCTCATCGCCGAGCTTACCAAGACGATGCGCATCTGGCAGACGAGCCTGCCGGAACCAAGAGCCCAGTTCGGGGAGGAACGCGGTCACCTGTTTCTCGTGGCCGACGGCATGGGAGGCCACCGGGCCGGCGAACAGGCGAGCGCCATTGCCGTCGTCGCGATCGAGCAGTTTACGCTCAATACGTTCAAGTGGTTCTTTGACGCGAACGGACCCGAAGCGCAGAGAGTCCTCGAGCAGTTCCAGACGGCGCTCCGCCAAGCCGACGAGCGCATCCTCGAGGAAGCGGCGGAACATCCGGAGCTGAGCGGCATGGGCACGACGTTGACGATGGCGTACCATCTCGCCGCGCAGCTGTGTGTCGTCCACGTCGGGGACAGCCGTGCGTACGTGTACCGGGACGGCGAGTTGGACCAGCTCACGCACGATCACACGCTCGTTGCGGACATGGTCCGCAAGGGAGTCCTTCGGCCCGACCAGGTCGCGGGGCAACGTCTCCGCAATGTCATTACGAATGCCGTGGGCGGCCCCGAAGCGGGCGTCTACATCGAAGCTCATGCGCTGGAGGTGCAGGCCGGCGATTGCATCCTGCTCTGTTCGGACGGCTTGACCGAGATGGTGACGAACGAGGCGATCGCGGCCGTCCTCCGCGAGGAGCCGGATCCCGAGGCCGCCTGTAGGAAGCTGCTGGCGCAGGCGAACGAAGCCGGCGGCCGCGACAATATCACCCTACTGATCGTGCGGTTCGATCCGGCGGATGCCGATACGGGCAGCAGGTAAATGGCTTCGATCATGTCTTCAGCCCTCAGCCCTGCGGTCCGACCTGAGTCATAACTGACCACGATTCAGAACAGTTGGTCTTTGTAACGGCTGAAGAGGATCTTCGCGCCGAGTCTGCCGTGACGCACCCAGGGGGGTAGCCACATCAGGTCTTGAATCAGTTGGGGACGTCGATGCTCCACCTTACGGGGTGGTGTTCCGGCGCCTCTGTACGCGGGAGCCGTGGCTGCCGCCGTGGTGCGAACTGATCGCGGTCTACCGCAGCCGCGAGGCGAGTTGCGCGGCGGGCGCTTCGTCGCCTTGGCCTCGGGGGAACAGTTCGCGCTCCCCGAGGCGGTCGGACTCCTGCGCGAGGTGCGCCATCGCGCGACTCGCTGGAGCTGGTCTCGCTATCCGCTGCCGATCCGCTCAACCCCCGGCATCGTCACCCCGGGGGGACGGTGCCCCGGGGATCGGGTCGTGCCCTCTATCTGGATGGCGTCCTCATCGCGTCGCAATCCGGGCTGGAGGTCCACATGAGCGAGGTCTTCAACCGCGCTACCGTATGGGAACCCCCCGCAAGACCCTGCTGCGTCGAGGCGTTGAGGCCAGCCGGCTCTTGGTCGCCGCAGACTGGACCACCGCCCTGTAGTCGGCACGAGCGAACGCGCGTGCAGGATGGCTTTACCCATTTGCCCTGGAATGAGAGATGCGAACCCGAGGGAGATAAGCACTCCTATCATCGCCATCATAGTGTCTTTTTGTGCATCCCACTCATCTCCTTGCGTGCCTAGATAAGCCATGCCAAGCTCCGGACTAACCATCTGTGCTACCCATGATTCGAGGACTTCGAAGAAACCCGCTCATGCCGACGATGGTCGCTGCTGCAAACACGAATCCAAGAAAGACGAGACCAAGGTCCGGATGCATCACCTGCGCGAACCAGGATTCCACAATCTCCCAGAGACCGCTTAACCCAAGTATCGTGATGTTGGGCAGATAGTATCGCAACCAGCCGCGAATAAGCGAAACCACTCCGGATAGATCAATAGGAACCCGAAACAGAAATGGACAATGCGATCGAAGTGGTTGCGGTCGAAAGCGAGCGCCTGCTGCAACCAGCTTCCGAATGGCACCATAAGTGTAGTGAACACCGATCGCATGTAATGTCAGGAACAGCGTGATCAGAAAATAGGAAATGCTGGACAACGGAAAAGCCCGATAGCTCACCACGAGACCGGCTACCAAGAGCACCGGTAAAATGCTCGCGGCCATCCAAAACTCGCGATCCGCCGGTGCAATCGCCATGGCGATCGAAAAGCTCGCATACCAAACAAGCAAGGCGACCATAAATAGCCTTCTTCGACTTGGCCATCAATCGCAGTACGAACCACTGCTTGTGATCGGACACCGCAATGAGCCAAAATGCTCCGCCGAAAATACAGTCACGTCAGATGAGGTAGATCATGAGACAAATACCAGCCCCAGATGCAATTTTTGGGAGACAGGGGATCACACAGGAAGATAAAGATTACCAAGGTTCTCGTTTCAGCGACGTTAAAGCGGCAATAGTCACTAATCCTTATCAGAAAGTTTGGGGTGACCCTAACGAACCTCCGCTTCCGAACTATAAGACCACCAATAAGAGCGCTTACGCTGGCACATTACCGGGCGGTCAACCACCCCAATTCAAACTTGCCTCTATCAGAGCTCTGGATTCTGCAGCTGATCTACGTTGGGGAGAAGATGGAAAAGGCTTTCGAAGATTGGTGCGACCCAACGGCGTATGCGTCACAGGCGTATGGGAAATCACCGAGGACAATCCCTACTCCGGCTATTTCAAAAAAGGCAGTCAGGGCTTAGTAATTGCCCGTATCAGTGCAGGGGTGACCATGACGCTACGAGGAATAAGGCGCTCGTATGGTATCGTCCTTAAGCTCTATCCCACTGCGGACGAAAACCACGAAAACTTGCTGCAAACGGCCAACGTTTTTCTCGCGGATGACTTAGGAGGTACAACAGCCTCGCATATCACCGAGGTAGAGCTCACCAACGCTCCCCATGTCACCGGTTTTAATCGAGGCAATGAAATTCCTGTCTTACTTAAAGAGGGGCTGGTATTCGAACTCGTTGATCGCATGTCCACTATCCGTCAAGTCTACCCCATTGCCGAATTGGGAAAAGCCTTGGATGTACAGACCAATTCACCGGAATTTATGCGTTTAACAGTCTCTTCTGGACATCCGGTGATCGACGAGGAAGATGTTCGAAACGAAGTCCTGGCCCATATCTTTGACAAGGGTAATCCCAAGCCCCAACGTACACTCAGCTTTAATATATCCGTATCTGATACAGGTAAAAAATCAGGGTTTGCTTTCTTCCCCAAAGGTCAAAGACAAACCATTACCAACTGGCAGACCATTGGCAAGGTCAATTTCAACGATGGCGTGGCCTCCTACAACGGCGATTTCGTCATCCATTTTCGTCACCCCACCTGGCGAAATGATAAAAACGATCCCCGCACCGGCGTACGCAAAGATGGGAAAAAAGTCCGGTGGTTTTGAATCGCGAG
>JBOIEG010000913.1:0-1541 GCA_050740915.1 Gammaproteobacteria bacterium
GCGCTCGGGATCTCGCGTTCCGGCGGTGCTCGGAATCCTCATGTATTTCAATATACACTGCGGTTCCTGCGCTCCGGCGGAACGCGACCTTCCTTCGCTCGCGACGGTTTTTCACAAACTCTCAGTCGCGTTTTGTTTCCCTCGCCGGTCGCGCCTGCAGTTGTCTCGCCTGCGGCATAGGTCGCCGGGACCAGGACCAAACAAAAGGATAAAAAAACACAGTTTTTAAGCGCATGCATAATTTACCTCTGTCGAAAACCTATGAACTCCTGCCTATCAGCAAGAAAACATGACGGTATCACGACGAACCCGGACGTACGTATAGGATTTTCAAACGCCCTTTTTCTTCAAAAGTGAAGGTACTATTTAACCTGCGGGGTGTCAATCACGCGTGTCCTGGGTCAGGATTGGGGACTTTCCGGGATATTTATCGGCCCGAGGCGCCAGGTTTCGGAGCGTTTTGGCGTCTTGCGCTATCGATATCGAACACCCGCTTGAGCGCCCAGCTGATGGGTGCAGGCGCCCCGTGGTCGGCTGTGTTGGGGTGACCTCTGCAGTGTGAATTGCGTTGACCGGGGGGCTGGGGATGATCCCGGAACGGTGCTTGGCGTGGCGTTGGGTGCGAGCACGCCATGGAAGCGGATCAGATGCAACCGCGGACGGGGAACCAGCGCGGCGAGGCGTTGCATAAACTCCAGTGGTGAGAGCTTGTGAAAAAATCGTCGTGAGCGAAGGGAGGTCGCGTTCCGCCGGAGCACAGGAACCGGAGTGTATATTGAAATACCTGGGGATCCCGGGCACCGCCGGAACTCGAGATCCCGAGCGCAACAGATTTTTCACAAGCTCTGACATCACGACATGAGTCGTGCCGCCTCGGTACGGTGTCTTTAGTGTGAGCACCACCTGGCCGGCACGGTTGAGTGTCAGCCGGTCGTTGGCGATGGCCGGGCGGGTGATATAGCGGCACAGGTGCTCAAGTTTGTGGCGCTGATTGATGGCACAACGCACCTCGGCATGCAGGCTAAAGCCCTGTGCGCGGACACAGCGTTCTTGCGCAGGCTGCTCCGCTTGGCTCGGGACGGTTTGCAAGCTCAGTACTTTACGTCCTCGGCGCGCCAAGCAGGCAACCGCCCTGTGCCTGGCTTTCTGGCCTGCGCGGGGCCCCAAAGGCGATCCGGTAAGTGCAGGCCGCCGCTTGCAGGGGTCCGAGCGCGAGATCCGGATCGGTGTCGGTCAGGGTGGTCATCCCCTGCTTTTCAATGAAATAGCCTTGCGTGTCAATAACCGCATGAGGCGTTTGATGATACGAGTGAGTAGGGCCCGCAGCTCTGCGGGGGTGGGGGCGCGCTACGCGCGTGGAATACCGGCACGCCCGCCGTGAGTGCGATAGACTCCATCGAGCACGAGGCAGTGCAGATGAATGTTGAGCAACACCCACTCTAAATACCATGCCGTCCACGGTGACGGTTTACTATCCTTTCCACCCACTCATTAATTGTTGTCTCGATCTGATCGCATGGCCGCGACATCCCGCCAATGCG
>JBOIEG010000914.1:0-4347 GCA_050740915.1 Gammaproteobacteria bacterium
GGTAGTCAGGAATTCCAGCATGACATCATCGGCCTACTTGAACACAGGCTTGCAGGTCAGCGTTTACGGTTTCGCCTGAAGCCCGGTATTGAGGGACTGCTTTACGCCTGACCAGTCGCAAACGGCCGATTTTGTTGAAAAACCCTTGGAACTTTTGGTCTCATAGGTGATCGGATCTTCAGTAATGCTTATTATGGAGAACCGCTGATGATGGGGCAACGGCAAAGTGGGCAAGAACGATTGTTCTATTGTTTCAATCTCGAGGAGCGCGTTCCGCAGAAGCACCTACTGCGTGGGATCGACCGACTCCTGGATCTCGGGGACTTGCGCCGGCACCTAGCGCCGTACTATAGCCACACAGGACGGCCTTCGATCGATCCGGAATTGATGATTCGGATGTTGTTGGTGGGTTACTGCTTCGGCATTCGCTCAGAGCGGCGTCTGTGCGAAGAAGTGCATTTGAATCTTGCTTATCGCTGGTTTTGTCGCTTAGGGCTGGAAGATGAAGTGCCGGATCACTCCAGCTTCTCGAAGAATCGGCATGGCCGGTTTCGCGACAGTGAGACGTTCCGCTATCTGTTTGAGTGCACCGTGCGTCGCTGTATGGAGGCGGGACTTGTGGGAGGAGAAGGATTCGCGGTAGATGCCAGCCTCATTCGAGCGGACGCCAATCGCCAGCGTGCCGTTGCTGGTGGAGAAACGATTGATTGGCATGACGCGAAGCTCTGCACACGTGCGGTACGCGAGTACTTGCAAGGGCTGGAAGCGACCAACCCCACCGATAGTGTGCCGAAATCGATTTCGCTAACCGATCCTTGCGCACGCTGGACAGCACTCGAGGGTCCTGCTTGCTTTGGGTACTACACCAACTACTTAATCGATCTGCACGCTGGTGTCATTGTGGATACCCAAGCCAGTCCCGCGGCGCGCAACGAAGAAGTCAGCGCCGCACAGCGCATGATCGAGCGGGTCGAAGAACGCTTTGGCATTAAGCCAAACCGATTGGTAGGCGACACCGCCTATGGCAGCGGCCCCATGCTCGGTTGGTTAGTCGAAGACAAGCGCATCGCTCCTCATATTCCGGTTTGGGATAAATCAGAGCGCGAGGACGGCACTTTCGGGCGTTCTGCCTTTATCTTCGATGTAGAGCACAACCGTTACGTCTGTCCTGCTGGTAACTACCTAAAGCCTGCGTGGCGGAGCAAACAAAAGAACCCCTATCGCTATCGTGCCAGCCTGTTCGATTGCCAGGGTTGTGCGCTCAAGCAGCAATGCTGCCCCAATAGCGCCATTCGCAAGATCGATCGCAGCCCGCATGAGGCCGCCCGTGATGTGGCGCGCGCAATCGTCAAAACCGATGCTTATAAGCAATCGCGCCAGGATCGCAAGAAAGTCGAAATGCTCTTCGCGCACCTCAAGCGCGTATTAAAGCTTGACCGTCTACGTCTGCGCGGACCGAGCGGCGCGCAAGATGAGTTTTTGCTTGCAGCGACTGCGCAAAACCTAAGGCGAATGGCGAAGTTGCTTACGTTGGACCCATCCAAACAGCAAATCACGATGGCTTAGCACCGCGCGCAACGAAAGTAACGTCCGAAGAAGAATAAAGAATCAGGCCGAAGCCGACAAAGTACCCTCAATACAGGATCAAACCTCGCCAACGACAATCCTCAATCAAAATACATACGCGTTTTTCAACAAAATCGGTCGTAATCGGCCACTGTCTGTAATGAGCGAGTGCCGCTAGTTTAGGCGCCCAAACGACCACGTTAACCAGCCGCCGAGGGGGCAAAGCTCCGAGGGAACCCAACAGCAACGCTGTTGAGCGGTCTGGTTCAACACGATGTTCAAGCAAGCCGCTGCACGGCAGTTTTGACGAACGGCTGAATTTCCACGAGACTACGGTTGCCATGTCCTTGTGACCTGCGGATGTTGGAGCGTACGAGCATTTATCGCGCGAAGCAGCGCATCAGCGTCCTCCATGAACGAAACCGCTACCCCTGATTCTTCTACGAATCACTCCTTCTCGAAGCAATCCCCTATCACCGGGGTCCGTGGGCCGCACTCCGGCTGATCGATGGGTTATGGCGAGTGGACAGTTAATCAGTATTCTACCCGCCTACCGGATGCAGGGCCGCCGCGTGCCAGGACCTCTTCGATAATGTAGACCGCGGCGGCGGTTCCTCGTTCGCTTCGTACCTCCTCGGCCACGGCACGCGCTCTTTCGGCGTAGCTCGGCTCTTGTAGCAACGCCCGCAGCGTGGAGACAACCTGCTGCTTTTGGTAGCGGCGGCGGGGAAGTGTGCGGGCGACGCCGAGCGCACCCACACGCGCCGCGTTGTCGTATTGGTCGTGGGCGATCGGCACGACGAGCATCGGCAGCCCAGCATGCAAGCCCTGGGCGATCGATCCGATCCCCCCGTGGTGGATGACGACGCTCGCATGCGGGAAGAGCGCGCCGTAGGGCGCATAGTCGTAAGCCTCGATGTCGGGTGGCAAGGCATCAGGGGGCAGATAACGGTCGTCGCCCACCAGCAAGACGGCGCGTTGGCCTAGGGCTACCGCAGCCTCGATACTTTGCTTGAAAAAATCCCCCGCCACCCAGAAGGCCGCGGAGCCAAGCGAAAAAACCAGTGGCGGCGGACCGGCTTCGAGGAATCGCCGTAATCTAAGGGGTAAATCGACCGGATCCCCGGGTCGGCCGCGAAGGTCGTAGTAAGGAAAGCCCGTGACTCGAAGTTGTCGCGGCCAATCGCGCTGATCCCGGACCAAGAGCTTGGAAAAGAGCGCCAAGGCCGCGCTCGGGGCATGGAGCCCTTCGATAAGCGGATGCGGTCCTCGTGGTAAACCCAATTCCGCCCGCAGCGCATAGAGCGGCCTCAGCATCCGGTCGGACAATCGTCTGACGAGATGGATGCTGGCGCGACTGAGGGCGGGCGATAGCTTAAGGAACGGGTGCAACCACGGCAGTTGGGCGTTAACGGCGGGATCATAGACGGAGAAGAGCGACATCGGGGCCAGCACGCTCGAGACCCACGGCACGCCAGTCCTCTCCGCGACGATCGGTGCGACCAGCGGGAGGGGATGGCTCAACAACAAGGCGGCCCCTTGCACTGCCGGACAGAGATCGTCGTAGATGCTGCGTAGATAAGGCATGATCAACTCCCCGACGATGGTCCGAATTCCGGTCATAGGGTCCATGGCACCTCTCACCATCGCCTCGAGTTCTTCGGGGCGGTCGCAGGAGGGCAGATCTGGGCGGACCGGATGAAACCAAAGCCCGAGCGAGGTGATCTTATCGCGGTAGAGAGGCGTGGTTGCGATCACCGGTTCATAGCCCCGGCGCCGAAGCTCTAGCGCGATCGCCACATAAGGGTTTAGATCGCCGAGGGAGCCGAAGGTCGAGATGACCACCCGCGGTCGGATCATGCCCGCGTCACGTTAGCGCTCTTTCCGTGCCATCACGCGTTGATTCCTCGGGCGGCGAGGCCAGGCACGTGGGCCGTATCCAGCCCCTAGCCCCCGAACCTTTTGCTGATCTCCCAAAGACTCCCCAGGCACGGTGGGTGGGGTGTGAGACGCCCGGGCGGTGCAACTTATAATGGTCAGGGGGTCGCAAGGGCGGCTTCGTATTCAAGTACCGAACTACTCGCACTGGGGTGAAGGGTTGCGTATGGAATTTAACACACTATTGAACTCAGTTGATCCGGCCGTCCGCGAAGAGATCGTGAGGCTGCACGCAGCCGTGGATGAATTCGCCATCGAGATGAAAGCGAGATTCGCCGAAAAAGCGATCAATGGCCTACGGGGTTGGGGCCAGAAAGAGAATTACCGCGCTCTTGCTGACCGACTTCGCGATCAGGCCCTCTCGCCGACCGGCCAAGAGGTGGATATTGCCAATGTCGCAATGATACTGTGGTCTCTGAGCGGCGAGACCAAGGCGCCTCGATAAACGAACTTATCGTAAAGCAACCCGCCTACGCGCCGCGTACCTGTCGAAGCCACGTTCCCCAGCCGAAACGATCCATGAAGCCCGACCGCTTACCGAGGGGAGTTCGGCGGTACCTTCAGGATCGCCGATGTGCTCGCGTCGCCCAGGCGTTCGAGACTAGGTTCGCTGCGCCGCCGATGCTCGTTTTGCCGGGTGAGACCGAGGCGCTTTTGAAACCGGATGCGCTTTCGTTGCCGGGCGCGCTTGGACCGCCGGGATCCGTCTCGCGTTGCTCCCTCGCACCTGGTACCCCCGCTTTTCCTCACGCACTATCAGCTTCGCTTCCCGAAGCTGCACATAAGCCCGTCTTACCGTTTCACGGCTGATACCGAGTTGCGCACCGAGCGATTGGGTCGAGG
>JBOIEG010000915.1:0-1605 GCA_050740915.1 Gammaproteobacteria bacterium
CACAGCCCAACAGATTTTTTGATACCCAAAATTTCGGACCTATAGAACGTAACTTTATTCCAAGTAATGAATCAGATGCATAAATACGCCTCAGATCAGTACCCACAAATTCTGCGGAGGAGGCAAAGATATCAATGGGCGGCACTGCCGCCTCCGGCGGATTGCAGCAAAAGCCGAGAAAGTCCTCGTTGTATCGCCAGTAATCGACGCCGGCCAGGAGGTCATGGGCGATCCCGTAGGCCTCAACATGGCCGGTCAGGTCCAGATTGGTGGCATAGTAATCACGCGTCGCTCCCACATCCCAGAGACCCCGGTCCAGAGTGCGGTCATCCAGAAAACCAGCAGGGGTAAGAATCGTTTGATTGTAGTCCGTCAAATTGGCTTGAAACCGGTTGCGTAGGGCCCAATGTTCACTGAAGCGGTGCGACCAACTCAACTCGACCAGCACCCGGTCGGTCTCGTCCACCGCAACATCGTCTTGAAAATAGCGGTTGATTGGCACCGGGGCTGGACGTCTGCCGATGGCGGGAATGCCGCTTTCGTCTTGCATGGTATCGTCCTGATATTCCACGTTGAGGTTGATCTCGGTACGTTCGGATAATCGCCAGGTCAAGGAGGGGGATACAAAGACCCGCTCCAAGTCCACGAAATCCAGGAATGAATTGTTGCTTTGATACGCGAGGTCGAAGCGGTATAGGAGCGAGCCATCCGAAGTGATGGGTCCAGTGGCCTCGGCTACCGTGCGGTAAAGATCATAAGACCCGAACTGTTGTTCCAAGGCGTAATAGGGTTGTTCCAGAGGCCGTTTGCTCACCAGGTTGACCAATCCGCCGGGCTCGATCCGGTCATAGAGCACTGCGGCTGGGCCTTTTAGCACTTCAATCTGCTCCAGGTTTGCAGTCTCGTAGCGAAAGCAACGGCTCCTAAGACCATTCCGATAGATGTTCGCATCATTCTCAAAGCCGCGAATAATGAAGCCATCGTACAGATTGCCAGCGGAAGCGCTGCGCTGCGCTGCACGCCACTGACATTCTTGAGCGCGTCCTTGAGAGCAATCACTTGCTGATCCTCCAGTACTTGCTTCGGCACTACCTGTACCGACACCGGCGTATCGAAAATGGGCGTGTCGGTCCTGGTGGCGGTGGTGGCGTTGGGGACGTTGTAGCTCGTGTCGTCGACAGGCGAGGCGGTGACCGTCATCTCCGGCAGCACGGTAGTGTGCGCTTCGGCCACGGTCACGGCGGCTGTTAAGGCGGATGAAGGCGGAGTGGCCGGTCTGGCTGCACTGGTGGCTGTCGGCTGTTCTGCTGCCGCACCTGAACTAAGCAAGGCGGCGAGGACGCTAAACACTACCGCGACGACTGCGCTCGCTATTTTCATTTTCTTTCTCCTATATCACGCCCAACAATCTCCTAAAACTCGACACCGATCCGTCCGAACACCAGCCGTGGCTCGCCGGGCTGGACGGAGAAATCGTTGCCTGAGAGTTTGTGAAAAACCGTCGCGAGCGAAGGAAGGTCGCGTTCCGCCGGAGCGCAGGAACCGCAGTGTATATTGAAATACATGAGGATTCCGAGCACCGCCGGAACGCGAGATCCCGAGCGC
>JBOIEG010000916.1:0-2505 GCA_050740915.1 Gammaproteobacteria bacterium
ACATCATCAAGAAGATCGAGCGGGCGCGGGTCAAGATGGAGCAGATCAAGCCCAGATCCACCCTGCCCCGAGGGAAAAAAGAAGGCGGCTTAACTGTAAAGTTATTTAAGGGACACTACACTAGGTAATCAAAAAGCCGTCTTCCCTCATCGGGCGTAGCGGCGGAGGAAAAGCTCGGCCGCATACCCTTTTTCGTGTCGGCAGACAATGTGAATTGGGGAACGAGCAGCAAGCCGCCAGCGATATCGCTTACGCTCAGGTTCATCTTGTCATCCCGGTCCGGGAACACCCGATATCCCAACACGCGTTCCAATAGGCGCTCTGCTTGCGCTTCGCCGTCCCCTTGTTCTACCCTGATGAAAACCAGCAATCCTTGGCCGATGGCCGCGATGGTCCGAGCCTCTGCGCGCACCTCGGCCTCGCTTACCCGCTGCAACAATCCGATCATGCGTTCGCGGCCCGCGAGGCGCGTTTGCGCTCGTGCTCTTTCAACAGTTTCTTGCGCGGCCTGATGGCGCGAGGCGTGATCTCGACCAATTCATCGTCGTCGATGAATTCCAATGCCTGTTCCAGATCCAGGCGCAGCGCGGGAGTCAAGATCACGTTCTCGTCCGAGCCCGCCGCACGAATATTGGTCAGTTGCTTCCCCTTCATGGGGTTCACCACGATATCGTTGCCGCGCGAGTGCATTCCGATGATCATCCCCTCGTAAATCTCCTCGCCCGGCCCTATGAACAGGCGTCCGCGCTCTTGCAGATTGAACAGCGCATAGGCGAGGCTCTTGCCGGCTCCATTGGCTATCATCACGCCGTTCGGGCGCTGTGCTATAGGGCCCGGTTTTAGGGCCCCGTAGTGGTCGAAGCTGTGGTAGAAGAGGCCGTTGCCCGAGGTGGCGGTGAGAAACTCCGTACGCAGATCGATCAGGCCACGCGAGGGGATGAGATACTCCAATCGCACCCGGCCAAGGCCAGCGGGTTGTACCGCTTTGAGTTGCGCTTGGCGAGGGCCCAAGCACTCCATCACCGCGCCCTGATGGGTCGCCTCCACGTCGATGCTGAGCTGTTCATACGGTTCGCACGCTCGACCTTCGATCTCTTTCACGATCACCTGCGGCCGTCCCACGGAGAATTCATAAGCTTCGCGGCGCATGGTTTCGATCAGGATAGCCAAATGCAAGGAACCGCGACCCGAGACCAGGAAGCGGTTGGCGTTATCCGTCTCCTTAAAGCCCAAGGCCACGTTATGGATCAACTCCCGCTGCAAGCGTTCGCGCAGATGGCGGCTGGTGACATACTTGCCATCCCGCCCGGCGAGCGGGGAATCGCTGACTTGGAAGCTCATGCTGACCGTCGGCTCATCCACCGCAAGCGCCGGCAAAGCCTCAAGCCGAGTCGGATCGCAAAGGGTGTCGGAGATCCGGATCGCTTCAATGCCGGTCACCGCGACGATATCGCCCGCCTGCGCCTCAGTTACCTCACGGCGTTCCAAACCGATGAATCCAAGCACTTGCAGCACCCGTGCCGGGCGCTTCACGCCATCTCTGTCGATGACGGTGACAGCGGTGTTCGGCCGTAATGTCCCGCGCGTGATGCGTCCTATGCCGATGGCGCCTACATACCTCGAATAATCCAGGGAGCTCACCTGCATCTGGAACAAACCATGGGCAGCTACTCGCGGCGGCGGCACTTGTTCTACGATGGTCTTAAGCAAAGGAATCATGTCACCGGCCCGCACCTCGGGGTGCGATCCCGCATAACCGCCGGTAGCCGAGGTATACACGACCGCGAAATCGAGCTGTTGCTCGGTCGCGCCCAAGCGGTCGAACAGATCAAAGGTCTGATCCAGAACCCAACCTGGCCGCGCTCCCTCCCGGTCGATCTTGTTGATAACGACGATCGGCCGCATTGCTCTGGCGAAGGCTTTCTGGGTGACGAAGCGAGTCTGCGGCATCGGCCCATCGACGGCGTCGACCAGCAACAACACGGAATCAACCATGGATAGAATGCGCTCTACCTCGCCGCCAAAATCGGCGTGTCCCGGCGTGTCGACGATATTGATCCGATAGTCACGCCAGCGGATCGCGGTATTTTTCGCCAGGATCGTGATGCCGCGTTCGCGCTCTAGTTCATTCGTATCCATGATGCGCTCGCGCGGTGCGGCGCGCTCACCCAGCGTGCCGGACTGTTTCAATAAGCAGTCGACCAGCGTGGTCTTGCCGTGATCGACATGAGCGACGATCGCGATATTGCGGATATGTTCTGTCAAAAGATTACTGCTAGGTCAAAGGGCGCGTGATTATACGCCCGCCTCGAGACGGCCGACTAGTGTGTCTCTTCCAATAGGTAGGAGTCTAACCATGGGGTCGTATTTCCACATCAGCTGAGAGTTTGTGAAAAAACCGTCGCGAGCGAAGGGAGGTCGCGTTCCGCCGGAGCGCAGGAACCGCAGTGTATATTGAAATACATGAGGATTCCGAGCACCGCCGGAACGCGAGATCCCGAGCGC
>JBOIEG010000917.1:0-2737 GCA_050740915.1 Gammaproteobacteria bacterium
GCGCTCGGGATCTCGCGTTCCGGCGGTGCTCGGAATCCTCATGTATTTCAATATACACTGCGGTTCCTGCGCTCCGGCGGAACGCGACCTCCCTTCGCTCGCGACGGTTTTTTCACAAACTCTCAGCGGTGCCGCGCCTGGGTGAACGTCGCTGGTCGGCGACGCCGATCGGCATTTTTCTCTGAAGGGCCGATTTCTTGGGCGTAGAGAGCAGAGTGTATTTACGGCCCGCTTTCTTGTGCGCTCGCTCACAGTCTAGGGAAAAAACGATCCCACGCTCCTAAAGTTTCCACTCGGCCGGGCCGATTAATATTGTTTAGCGCGCATGTGGCCAGGTGGGGTGTATACACACTGTTCTACCTGGCACGAAACCCGCTGACGGTCGGGACTCGACCCACATTTAGGAGGAAGGGATGATAAACGCTGCGCCCGGCGAGAGCACGGATGCACCCACCCCACCGCTTCCGTTCGACTCCGGTCTCGCCTGCCTCGTGCTGATGGCGAGGCTGCATGGTGTGCCGGCCGATCCGGGGCAACTCAGGCATGAGCTCGGGGAATCGGGGAAAGCCTTCGATGCCGGCGACTTGCTGCGTGCGGCTCGCTGGTTGGGGCTGAAGGCGAAGCAGGTCAAGAGCCAATGGACGCGGCTCGCCAAGACCCAATCACCGGCTCTCGCGTGTCTGAACGATGGGCAGTTCGTGGTCTTGGCTAAGCTAGCCGAAGACACGGTGCTGGTCCAAGATCCGCGGGCGCAGCGACCGATGGCGATGACCCGCCAGACTTTCGAGACCCATTGGTCCGGTGAATTGATCTTGATGGCTCGGCGCGCTGGCGTACTGTCGGAGATCCGCAAGTTCGATTTCTCCTGGTTTATCCCGGCCATTCTTAAGTACAAGCGATTTTTGGGCGAGGTGTTGCTGGCCTCGTTCTTCATCCAATTGTTTGCCTTGGTCACGCCGCTTTTCTTCCAGATCGTGATCGATAAGGTGCTCGTGCACAAGGGGGCTCACCACCTTGGACGTACTGGCCGTGGGGCTACTTGTGGTGTCGCTGTTCGATGGGGTTCTGCAGGGCTTGAGAACGTATGTGTTTTCGCATACCACAAACCGCATCGATGTGGCGCTAGGCGCCGATCTCTTCAAGCACCTGCTGAGACTGCCCCTTTCTTACTTCGAATCCCGCAGAGTGGGTGACACCGTGGCGCGGGTACGGGAACTTGAGAGCATACGCAACTTCGTCACCGGTTCTGCGCTCACCTTGGTGCTCGATCTTTTCTTCACCCTGGTGTTTTTCGCCGTGATGTATCTCTACAGTCCGGTTTTGACCGGGGTGGTGCTGGCCGCGATCCCCTGTTATGGGTTGCTCGGATTCTTGATCACGCCCCTGCTGCGGGCAAGGCTTAACGAGAAATTCAACCGCGGCGCAGACAATCAGGCGTTTCTGGTCGAGGCGGTGAACGGCATCCAGACCTTGAAGGCCTCGGCCGTCGAGCCGCAGGCGCAACGACGTTGGGAGGAAAAGCTCGCCGAATACGTGCGGGCAAGCTTCAAGGCGACCAACCTCAGCAACATCGCCACTCAAGTGGCCGGTTTCATCAACAAGCTCACTGTGCTCGGCATCTTGTGGCTGGGCGCGCGGCTGGTCATCGAGGGGGATCTAAGCGTAGGACAATTGGTCGCTTTCAATATGTTTGCGGGCCGGATCAGCGGCCCCATCCTGCGCCTGGTGCAGTTGTGGCAGGAGTTCCAGCAAGCGGGGATCTCGGTCGCCCGTTTAGGGGACATTCTCAACACCCAACCCGAGCCAGCCCATACCCGTGGGCGTGCTTCGCTCCCCCGGCTCCGGGGCCGTGTGGTTTTCGAGAGCGTGAGCTTCCGCTACCGGCCCGACGGGTCCGAGGTGTTGCGCCAGGTCTCTTTATCAGCCCAGCCGGGAGAAGTGATCGGGATCGCAGGGCGTTCTGGTTCCGGTAAGAGCACGCTCACCAAGCTCATCCAAAGGCTTTACGTCCCCGAGCACGGGCGAGTGCTGGTCGATGGGGTCGATCTGGCCATGGTGGACACCGCTTGGCTGCGCCGAAATGTAGGGGTGGTGTTGCAAGAGAACTTCCTGTTCAATCGCTCGGTGCGCCAGAACATCGCGCTAGCCGATCCCGCCATGCCCCTGGAGCGGGTGGTGCAGGCGGCCGAGCTGGCCGGCGCGCACGAGTTCATCTTGGAGCTGGCCGAAGGTTATGACGGCTTGGTGGGCGAGCACGGCGCCAACCTCTCCGGCGGGCAGCGCCAGCGCATCGCCATCGCAAGAGCCTTGGTCAGCAACCCCCGCATCCTCCTCCTCGATGAGGCAACCAGCGCGCTTGACTACGAATCCGAAGCGATCATCCAAAAGAACATGCGCCAGATCTGCCAAGGGCGCACCGTGTTCATCATCGCGCATCGATTAAGTGCGCTGCGCTTCGTCGATCGAATTCTGGTCATGGACCGAGGCCAAATCGTGGAGCACGGCACCGAACGCGAGCTGTTGAAGGCCCAGGGCTATTACGCCCGATTGCATGCCCATCAGTTCAATCGCCCCTTGTCAGCCGTCAGCGGTTGATACACAGCGGACTATAACCCGACTTTGACAGTTCCGCGTACATTTTCGAGTCGCTGCGGTGGTGGGGTGACTTATCGATCAAGCGGTTAGGTGTCGGAGAGACGCAGACATGGCGAAAAACGCTACGTACATGGATTAGCGT
>JBOIEG010000918.1:0-2531 GCA_050740915.1 Gammaproteobacteria bacterium
GCGCTCGGGATCTC
Source organism: Gammaproteobacteria bacterium (assembly GCA_050740915.1). Lineage (GTDB taxonomy): Bacteria > Pseudomonadota > Gammaproteobacteria > JBOHHR01 > JBOHHR01 > JBOHHR01. The sequence goes on from JBOIEG010000918.1 coordinate 15, forward strand.
GCGTTCCGGCGGTGCTCGGAATCCTCATGTATTTCAATATACACTGCGGTTCCTGCGCTCCGGCGGAACGCGACCTTCCTTCGCTCGCGACGGTTTTTTCACAAACTCTCAGCGTCCGCAGTGCCGTCCGGGCGCCCGCGGAAGGGGGCACCAGCCACAGGCTCCTCCTGCTCGTCCAACTCGATCACAGGCAGATGGAAAGGCGGCTCGGTCGGCAGATCAAGGAGTTGAATGTGGAAATCCCCTGGATGAAAATCCTCCACCCGGATTTGCCCGCCACCCGAGAGCGTGATCACCAACACCTCACCCGACACCCCCGACCAGGTAAACGTGAAGCGCCCATCGGGGCTCGTGTACGTACCGTTACCATCCGCATTCCGCAGTCCCACCACCGCCGCCGTCTTCAAACCCTCTGAACCCCCGGCATCATGGAACACGATCCCCTGCCCATCGGCATCGACAATCGTGTCGTTGCTATCGCCGGGGCGGTAGAGATAGGTGTCGAAGCCCGCACCCCCAAGCAGGATGTCATCTCCCTGGCCGCCGTCAAGGATGTCCTCGCCCCCTTCGCCGATGAGAATATTGTTGACCGCCTTCTCTTGACCCTCGGCATCGTATTCCCGGGCATTGAGATGGGCTGTGTGGTTGGGATCGAATTCGGTGAAGGACTGCCCTGCATCGACACCGGGGTCAACGTAGATGTTCGTGGATAAGTAGCTGTCGGCATCCAGGTTGAGGCTGGGGTGCTGCTCGTTGAGCACGGCGACGAGGGCGGATTTGGCAGGGTCGAGTGCTACAACTAAGGTATCGACCCCCTCGGGTCCCGAGAGGTCATATTCGGTGTTCGCTTTCGCGATCTGTGCGGCATAGCGCCCTTCGTACTGCAACATCTTCACCCGGTGTGCTTGAAGCATGCGGTAGACCTGCTTTGCCTCCTCGGCTTCAACATCGTTGGCGTCCTCATAGAGGCCAAAGATCTCTGATTCGGCAAAGCGACGCTTGGCGATGCCCGGGGCCTGATCGCCGTTAGAGCCGTAGCGGATTTCATACCAGGCCTCGGCGCGGTTGCCCTCCTGCAGCGCACGCACCATGTTGGTGATCGTGCCTTTTCGATTCCGGAAGTAACCGCTTTCGCCGCCTCCGCCTGGAGATTGATACCACATCGACAGCAACACCGCCCGCTCGCGGGAGTGAGGTAGCACAATGCCGTTCTTATCGAGAAAATCCTTAAACTTCGGCTCCCGCACGTTAATTGCTATACCCAGTAGCTTGGTGGCAGTATCTTCATCGGGTAAAGTCAATGCCCCGGCGAGCCGGTCCCGTACCGCTTTCGTAGTGGGGGCCGGTCAGGCTTTCGATGATGTCCTCTGCCTTATCTGAGACCGTCACCCCGGCTGCTTTCAGATCTTCCTTCGCTCGCGATTTGTTTCTCTCTAAGTCGTATCCGTAGCCAATGGCAAGTCGGTTTTTTGAATCGAGATGCGGTTCGAGTTGCTCCGGATCCGTCGGGTTAACGCGCAACGGGTTGTTCTCCGCAACCTTGAGCAGGAAATAAAGACCGTCCTGATAGGAACCTTTTAACCAATCGGTGTGATGGGTCTTCAGTGACATCGCTGGCTCTCCTTGTTTCAACAGAAGGTGGTGGTTTATTGGATCGCGATCATGCGAAAGCGGCAGATCGACTCCATATCAACGTCGGTGTATTTGCCACCGCCGAGATTCTGGCCCCCGCCGCGGTATTTCAGAACATACATGTTCTCTTCGGTTGGATATTGTTGGTGACGAGCGCCCTGCGTCGGCCAGACCTGACGGTATTCACTGAGGTAGGTCACGCCCTCCAGAATAAAAGGGCGGAGCGACAGGCCCTCTACTATGCGAGGCTTCGCTCGTCCAGGCTGGCCATGATTCAAAGTGTGTAACGTGACTTCCCCTGTAAAGTCATATTCACCTTTCGGATAAATTACCATGTCATCAGCACCTCCATCGCGCCCGTCCCATCCCCCCCACGTGGTGTAATCAAACATAAAGCTCTTTTTGATTACGGTGTCTATATTCCCGTCGTTGTCTATATCGAACTCGGCCATAAGCATGGGCTGCGTTGTGATATCCTGTGGTCTGTCGTCCTGCAACAGAAATCTTCCTTCCCGCCACTCGATGGCATCAAACTCCGGGCTGGTGGGCAATTTAGAGTAGCGCATGTTGTAGGCGAATTCCGGGCTGTGTTCTGTGCCGGGCATTTTTGGAAACGCATACATCCCAGCAGCACCGAAAGCTTCGTTGATCTCCCATTTCGGATTGTCGGGTGTCCCAACAAATTTCTTACGCCAATCTTTTGCTTTCCACAGTTCGCGGAAGAATCGATTGTAGACCTCCAGCATGTAGTGTAGTGACCCTTAAATAACTTTACAGTTAAGCCGCCTTCTTTTTTCCCTCGGGGCAGGGTGGATCCGGGCTTGATCTGCTCCATCTTGACCCGCGCCCGCTCGATCTTCTTGATGATGTCCTCGACGGTGGCCG
>JBOIEG010000919.1:0-7983 GCA_050740915.1 Gammaproteobacteria bacterium
AGCACCTGCCCGGTTTTGGCCACGGTGCAAAACAAAGGATAATAGCTGCGTTGTCCCTTCTTCTTGCGGTTGAACCCCACGGCCGTCCCCTCGGCGAATCTTCCCGTACCGATGACCGAGCCATCGAAGTCCAGCGTCACCCGCGGGAGCCGAAGCTTGATGAGGCGTGTCAGCACTGACTCCCGTAGCATGGCCCTTAAGTGTTTGACACTCTCTGGGTCAGCCCCTGCCAACGCACGGCTCAGGGTAGCGACATCGGGCAGCCGGCGCAGACCCAAGGTGCGTTTGACCAGGGGGTCATCGGCATAGTAGCGGAGATCGCGCAACTGTCGATAGCCGAGCAAGAAGTGCAACACCAAGCACAGAACCAGGACGGGATAGCCGAAGATGGGACTGACTGTGAGATGACCAAAACAGCGGCGCAGTCGCTCCTTCAATCTCAGACGAGAGAACAGCTCCTGAATGAGGATGAGCCCCGAGAACGAGGTGAGCTGGCTGTCTTCAAACCGAAGTGCCGGGAGGCTGTGAGTCTTGCAGTGAACCTCGGATCTGCTACACTTCATGAGAGCGGTCTCCTTCGCGGATGTCATTGTTTTCGCGAACACATTATACCGCGAAGTGTAGACCGCTTTCTCTATATTTCTGATCATGCAACCAGCTTATATATTGGATGGCTGGAATTCACCAAGGGTGATATCCAGCGAACAGCAAAAAGTCACTAAACCCCTTAGTTCGACGCCATTTCCTACCGCTAAGCGCCAGAGTTTATGCAACTGTAAGGTTGACTTTGACGCAGTCGAAGGCTTTGACAGCGTATCGTCGATCGACATCTTCAATCCCGTGTATGGGGCACCAATAGCACAGCCGCCTCTATCTCGCGATGAGAATACCGTTCAACAGCAATTCGGGTTTTACATTCAGGAGCAATTGAAGGTATGGGATAAGTTGGTGCTAAATCTTGGCGGGCGATATGACCGGGTAAAATCTGAAATGGAAAACCGGCTTACCGATACGGAAAGCGAGCAAGAAAGCGAGCAAGATGAAAATGAATTTACCGGACGCGCGGGCTTAGTTTATCTCTTCGACTCTGGCTTAGCCCCTTATGCCAGCTATTCGGAATCTTTTTTGCCCACTATCGGCAGCAATTTCGGGGAGGCATTCAAGCCGGAAACAGGCAGGCAGTATGAAGCCGGCGTCAAATACCAGCCAACCGGCGTAAACAGCTTCATCACACTTGCCGCTTTTGATCTTCGACGTCAGAACGTGCTAACGACCGACCCCGCAAATCCCCTGAACAGTGTTCAAACCGGTGAGATTCGTTCGCGTGGGGTCGAAGTGGAAGCCGTCGCCAGTCTGGACATAGGCTTGAGCCTCATTGCAGCGTACACCTATGAAGACGTTGAAGTTACTAAGAGCCTCGCTGGCGACGAGGGGAACCGTCCAACGGGTGTGCCGGAGCATCTCGCCTCGTTGTGGGGTGATTATACGATACAAGGCGGTCCGCTTGGGGGGCTCGGTTTTGGCGCAGGGGTGCGCTATACCGGGTCCACTTTTGCCAATTCCGAAAACACATTCGAGGTTGACGATTACACCCTTGTCGACGCCGCTATTCACTACGATTGGAAGGGGCTTAGCCTAGCGGCAAACGCGCAGAACCTGTTTGACGAGTATTACGTCGGTTCATGTTCCGGTGAGAGCTTCTGCGGTTTAGGATCTGCGCGCGCAATCATTGGAAGCGTTCGTTATCGGTGGTGATTTTCTAAGTTAATTGGGGAGGTTCTCATGCTTACTGCTAAAACAATCAAAGCCTGGTATTTAGTTCACAAATGGACAGGGGTATTAAGGGGGCTCGGGCGTATTAAGGGGTATTAAGGAGCCAGGCTCGATTTCATGAACGCTTCCAAAAGAAAGACAAAGCCTGGCCCCTTTACTTTCTTACCAGGGAGCAGAACAAGCTCTCCGACGAGCAAGGGAAGGGTGCGCATCAGCACGCCATGGCCTGTCCATCACCAAACCGGCGTTCTTTTCCGATGCCCGCACTGAACAAGACGTGTCACTTTAGCCGTCTGAAACGATCAGGCGGCTTTCTTGAGCTGGCCAGGGGCGATGGTGTCAAGGGTGGATTCGCCGGAGATGGCCGCTCTGGCCATTTGCAACACGTACTCGACGGGATGGAGTCCCTGGAGCTGTGCCGAACGAAACAGGCTGAGAAAAATCGCGTGAGTTTTTGCTCCTTCTAGTGAGCGGTTCTGTTGACTGACTTTGCGTGTGTGCACGGCGGTGCGCATCTGTTGCTCGGCATGGTTGTTATACGGGCTCACCCCCTCATGGTCGAGGAACGTGAGCAGTTCGCCCCGGTGGCGACGCAGGCGTTTGATAATGTTCTTGCCGCCGGTCACCCAGGCGTACCGCATCCTTGAGTAAGCGAGATAGTTTTTCCGGAAGCGCATCCATGTGGCCGAGGAGTTACGTTTATCGACCTTGACCAGTTCGGTGAACAGGTGGAAGTAGCAACGTTGTTTGGCCAGTGTTCCGATGGCGTTGTAAGCGCCCCAGAAGTCGGTGATGAGGATGCCGGGGAATAGGGTACCGAGCACTTATTTAACGACCGTGGCGCCGCGGTGGCGATCGATAAGGTAGTAGCAGTATTGGCGGGTCGCGAAGGCCCACAACCAGAAGGTCACCCCATTGATGCGCCAGCCCGTCTCGTCAGCGTGCAGCACGGCGCTGTGGCGGATCTTTTGCCCAATGGCTTCGTATTGGCCTTCGAGACGGGCGGCCAAGTTCTTCCACGCGAGGCTCAGTCCTCCCGGACTGACTGGAAATCCCAGGGATACCGCGGCGGTTTTCACGCAGTTACCCACACTGACTCCCACGAGATAATGTAGCCAGGCGGTATAGACTACAAAGCGCAGTCCCAGACTCGAGCGCGGCAAGGCCGCGGTGACCTTCGGGGCAACGATCTTCTTGCAGTGGCTACACCAGTAGCCGTGGATGGTGTGGGCGGTAACGAGCGGTGTGATCGGCGGGATATCTTCGACCAGCCGCGTATGCTGGCGGATCGGTTTGTCCACGGCCATGCCACACTGCGGGCAAGTCGTGAGCCGGTGTTCGCACAGGGTATCGATGCGCTCGGGGGGTGGGCGACACGTCTCGTCGTGGCCGGGTTTTCGGCCCGGCTTCTTGCAGCGCCGGCTCGAACTCGGTTTCAAGTACACCGGCCTCATGCCCGAGGGGGTCGTGAGGCTCACAGAGGTGTCCTCGGATGTGGCCTGAAGTCGGTCCCATTGTTCGGCTTTTTCCCACAGCGCGATAATCGCGGCCTCGGCCTGCTTCTGGGGCAGATCCAGGATGGCTAGGACCTGCTCGCGGTTCAAGGCGCGGTGGCCTCTCGGGTGAGCACCTGTCGCCAGCGCCGAGCGAGCAGATAGAGGTAGATGCTTTTGACCACGCCGTGGCGATGATACGCATTGCCCCGTTTGGCATGCCCCTGAGTCACAGACCCAATTGGCGGCCCGGTAGCAGATGCCCGCAAAGCGCGACAGGTCCACGAAGGTCTCGGCCAAGTACACGGGATGGCCGTAGCGCTGCTCCCAGCCCCCAGAGAGCCCTCGCACGCTCAAGGCCAGCACCTTGGAAGCCAGATGCGGCACCCGTACCCAGGGCAGGATCAGAAAGCGGACGTTATTGGTGATGAGGTGCAGACGCGTGCGTTTGACCGACTCCGTCCAACCGATATGACGATCCCGCGGAGCGATCTTCCAAGCCGCACTGGCCCACCAGGCAACCCACCACTTGGCCATCGATGAACACCACTTGCTTGAGGTGTTCGCCCACGAGCTTGGGGCGGCCCAAGTAGTGGTAATGGTGCAACAGGTAGTCCCAGAGTTCGCTGTGCGCTCCCTGCGCCTCCTCAACAACTGGCGCAGGATAGTCCCCCACCGCCCCACTCAGCGGCTGGTGGGTGTAGAGCGGGATCTGGGCGTAGGTCTTCTTCGAAACATTGCTCTTGACTCGCTGGTGTGGCGGCAGCTCGATGAGCCCTGCCTCTTCCAAACGCAGCAACAGGTCGCGAGCCGCAAACTCCTTGTAGCCCCCGTTCGGCTGCCGCCAATCCCACCGCTCACACAGCATTTGCGCAATAAAGCTACGTCCACGGGCATATTGCGAGGCAATGACCGCCTGAATGTGCGCAGTGTCTTCTACCCGCAGATCACGGGCGCGGTAGCGGAAAAGGATCGGATCCACAGAGTTCCCCCAAACAAGGGGAACCATACAGAAAAATCACCTCTGACGCCAGCGAAACCTTTCAGACGGCTAAAGTGACACAACAAGACCAGATCGGCCTGTATGTTCAGGAGCAGGCAAAACTCTACGATAAGTGGGTAATTGCGCTCGGTGGGCGGCAGGACTTTGTGTCTTCAGATACGAATAACATTGTTGCAGGGACAAGCCAGGACTCGGACGCCAGCAAATTCAGTGGCCGGGCGGGATTGGTTTATCTAGCCGACAATGGACTGGCACCGTATTTCAGCTATACGCAATCGTTTCTACCCGTCGTTGGCACGGACAGCAGCGGAGGGGTCCTCCAGCCGGAGACAGGAGAGCAATACGAAATTGGCGTAAAATATCAGCCGAGCGGTGTTGACAGCTTCATCACGGCATCGGCTTTCGATCTGACGCGCCAGAATGTGGTCTCAATCAATCCGGCTACCTTTGCGAGTGTGCAAACTGGCGAACAGCGCTCGCGTGGCTTTGAGCTGGAAGCTGTGGGAAGCTTCCTGGATTCCGCCCTGAACATCACCGCCGCCTACACCTATCAGTATGTTGAAATCACCAAGAGCATTGCGGGCGATGAAGGTAATCGGCCGCTCGGTGTTCCCGAGCAGCTCGCCGCTATCTATGCCGACTACACGATTCCGGGTGGCGCGCTGCGCGGATTGGGGTTTGGTCTCGGCGTGACCTATCAGGGATCAATATCCGGGGGATCGCTAGACGGTGACCCGGCAAACACCTTCGAGGTGGATGGGTTCACGCTCGTGGATGCGGCAGTTCACTACGACTGGCGCAAATTACGCTTGCCGTCAATGTGCAGAACCTGTTCGACAACGAACATATTGACCAGTGTTTCGATGCCGGCATCTGTCTGTTGGCACCGACCAAACCGTGGTGGGTACTGTGCGCTACAGCTTTGATTAAACCAGAGATGGCTGTAGGCAATTCGCCAAAATAGAGTGAGATATTGAATGGCAAATAAAGTAACACGCGGCCAGGCGGCGCAGCCGGGAGATGTCCGCTCCGTGCTGCTTTGGCTGCATCGCTGGATCGGCCTGACGTTGGGCATGATCTTCGCCGTGGTGGCCTTGAGCGGCAGCCTGTTGTTGTTTCAGGCGCAGTACTTCACTTGGGCGCACGGGGAGATGATCCCTGAGAACCTGTCGCCGGAGCCCCGGTTCATTGACCGCTGGGTGGAGAATGCGCGCGCGGCGTTGCCCGATGCGCAGAAATTGTCACCCATCGTCATCTGGCCACCGCATATCGATCACAATGTGAGCGATGCCGGGTCGGTGGTCTTCGGCGGTCGCGAACCGGGCGGACTCGGCAATATGGGGCTGGTCAGCGTCCTGGTCGCACCCAATACCGGTGAAGTGCTGGGCGTGGTCGATATTGACCGCACCCCCGTGTATGCGCCGATCTTCCTGCACCGCGATCTGTGGGCGGGCGAAGGAAGCAGGTCAGATTATTGTTGGCATCATGGCCGTAGGTGCGCTCATCATGTTGCCGCTCGGGCTCTATCTCTGGTGGCCTCGCCAGGGCGTGCTACGCAAACTGTCTCCGCGCCCTCTATCCAGCCTGCGACATGCCTCCCCATTGCACCCTTGGCTGGGGAGTTGGGCGCTGTTATTCCTGTTCGTCCTGGCCTTTAGCGGCCTGTATTTATCCCAACCCACCTGGCTGGAACCGGCGCTCACGCTATTGCCCGAGGGACAAGCGCAAGAAGTCAGCAAGATATGCAACGCCCCCTTCGGTTTCGACGCCGCCATCGCCGCGGCCCAGACACGCGCCCCGGGCGCAAGCTGGACCTCGATAAGCGTGCACGATCCAGAAAAACAGCTGTGGGACATCACGTTCGAGGCGGGAAGCGACGCCGCTGGACAAGAGACCGGCGATATGCCCTTTCAGGCCGACCTGAAATGCGGCACCGTCGTTTTAGAAGAAACCGATCAGACCCGTTCACCGCGCACCACGGTTGGCGTATGGCTGACGACTCTGCATGATGGGACGATGTTTGGAACCGCCGGGGAAATCGCCGTCACCCTGCTGGGTTTGATACCTATTATCCTGGCTTGGAGCGGAATCAGGATGTGGCTGCGGCGTAAAGTCTCGGCGCGTGCCGGTCGGTAGCGCTGACTGCTGGTCGGAACTCGAACAACACCGGGCCATCGCTCCATAACAGCCTCTACAACCTGAACTACACCTGAGTCGATAAAAACATTCCGTATCAAGCCTTGGCGGAGATCATGGACATCGTCGTTGACAAACAGCCGTACCAGCAGGTTGGTGTCCAGCGCCAGCATAAGGCTCAACGTTCGCGCCGGGTGCGGGTTTTGACGACGGCGGCAACGCCCGATTCGATCTCCTCTAGCGGGCGCGCCGTTCCCCAGGCCGCGCGAGCAAGCCAAACAGGCCGCGGCGCCGCGCGCGAGCAGCCGCACCTTGATCGTGCCGTCAGTTTGCACCTCGAAGGACAGCTTGGCAAAAGTTTAAGGGGCCAGGCTCGATCTATTCATGAACGGTCCCAAAAGGAAAAACAAGCTGAGCCTGGCCGCTTTACTCCTCGCTACGAAGGATGGCGCGTGCTACACAGATATCGGCGTTTTTTAGGCGGCGACCACTTTTATCATTCCGTGCATATGCCGTGTGCGGCGGAGCAGTTGCGTATCGAAGGTAGCGAAGGTTTCCGCTTCAGCGCTAAAGGCCAGATGCAGCGCATCGGCAAAATCGAGCCCCTGCTCGTAACTTTTCAGGGCGACGGCTACTTGCACCGAGGCCCCCACCGAAACACCGGGCAGGCCGAGCAGCGCGCGAAAGAATATCAGGATATCGCCAGCACCAAAGCCGTAGGCCGAGCGCAGCACCCATTCCGTTTCCAGCAGTACCGTGGGCGGGATGTGCACATTACCGGCTGCAATCAGAGCGCGTGCCCGCTGCGCTTGTTGGTCATCGTCATTGACCAGAAAGCGCACTACGACATCGGTGTCGAGCGCGGTCATTATTTGCGCTTGCGCGCCTCGGCCAACACCGCTTCTGCCATATCTTTCAGCGAGCGTTTTGGACCTTGGTAGCGGGCCATGCCAAACACCTCCTCCACCCGTGTTTGCGCAAAGGGTTTGAGCGGCCGCAGCAGCACGCCTTCCGGGGTTTCTTCGACGGCGAACTCGGTACCCGTTGTCCATCCGCGCGCGGCGCGGGTGGCGCTGGGCAAGACCACTTGCCCTTTACTGGAAAGTCTGGTCGTGTGCATGGACTATCCTCTGGGTAAGACAAACGTAAGAAATGTTAGGCGAGACAGCAGTGGTTGTCAACGCAAAGTGCATGGTTGCTACGGCGCAGCCTCGGACCATAGACCTCACCTCTGATGAGCGTTGCGTGTGGACACTATCCAGGCGATTGGGAATGACCATTACATCACCGCCATCACCAAGCCCCAAATTGAGACCGTTTTGACGCACGGCACGTTTCAGATGACGCTTTTCGATGCGCCCTTGGCATAGATCACGACCCCACAAGGGGAGCGCTATATCCTGCGCCGTAATCCGCTACGGGCTCAGGAAATCGCCGCCGCACGCGAAGATAACTATCGCACCTTGGGCCACGCCGTGGCGATCGCCGCGCGGTGGGAAATCGGTCCATAGTTCCGATCATTCCCTTCGACTCAGACGCTCAGGGCAGGTTCGTTAAATAGTTACCACTATTCGCCTC
>JBOIEG010000920.1:0-7490 GCA_050740915.1 Gammaproteobacteria bacterium
GTAGGGTGTGTCACGATCGCATTGACGGAAGTGGCTCATGCACGCTCGCTCATTGAATCCATTGCCGATCCGATCGGTTTGCACATCAAAAGTTCCGCCTTAAGTCCGACAGGCTCCTAGGACTTCCACGGTCTGAGACGGATGCAAACAGCGATATTCCGTCGCCTGTCGAGCCGAAGCGAACCAATCCGGAACCCGAGCGCGCCATTCCTTATAGTGCGCGGTTTCACGGTGGGCGGCTGCGTCCTTGGCGGACGCGTAGACCTCATAGAGCAGAAATTGCGTTGGATCTACGCGCGATTGCAGTACGTCAAACCTGAGGTTGCCGTGTTCCTGAACCGAAGCTTCGTGATTCGCCTTGACGGCGTTGAGGAAATCGGCGAGGTGCTCGAGCTTGATGTGCAACTGAACAAGCGTAGCGTGCATAGCAGTCATTAAACGATTGAGCTAAGCCGCGCCCGGCACAGGCGATCGGGAGAACGGCGGAAATCACGGGAGCGCTTTGCTGGGCGCTACTCGTGACCGTGCAGGGATGTTTCCCGCACAACTAAGCAGAGTGCTCCCACGAGCGCGGCTAGTGCGATAACGACTATCCACTCCATTACACGTTCTCCAGTTCTTCAATGCGTTTATACGCCCGACGGTTGATGCGTACGATCATGGCGGCGATGACCAGCACGGCAATCAAGCCTGCTCCCACTATGATAGGACTCGCTGTTGCGTAGTTCTGGGCAAGCCATGCGACGAGCGAAGCATCAAGTGCCACAGCGATTCCGAACGCAACCTTGAGCCAACCGATTTCTTCCTTGAGGCGATCCGCTCTCGACACGCAGATAGTGTAGCACTGGGCTGCTGTGACGCCCAACCGTCTAAGCTCACCGGCCGCGAGGGGCGCCGGTTAGCTATTGGAAGCTTAACAGGCGGGCTTTGCCATTGAATTGCGACTTGAGGAACTGCATCTGGTCTGCGAGTATGCGTCGGTTGGACAACGCGAGAAACTCCGCCCAGTTAGGCACATAGGGCACCGCCAATAACGCGATCCCCACTTCCTCCGGAAGCCGGTTGCCCTTGTGCGTGTTACAAGAACGGCATGCTGTGACCACGTTAGACCAGCGATCGTGGCCGCCGCGCGACAACGGCACCACGTGATCGCGGGTAAGAAAGGCTTCGGGGAACTCCCCGCCGCAATACATGCACAGGTGGCCATCGCGCAGAAACAGCTCACGATTATCCAGTGGCGGAATGGTTCTCTTCACTCGCTTTCGGACCAAAGACCTTTTCACCGCGATTATTGAATTCACCGAAACCGCGGAGCGTTGCCCGGTCGCGCGGCAAATCCCTCCGCGAAAAGTAAATACCTGTTCACCGGCGGTCCAGGCGACCATGTTTTTGCAATACAAGGATACCGCATCCTGCCACATTACCCATGTGATGGGTGAACCGGCGATGTCAAGTCTCAGGATAAGTGGCGCCATGACGGAAGTTAATGACCTAAGAGGTTCTTAAACGCCGCCACTTTTTATGCGAAACCGACGATAAAATCAAGGGCGCTTCGATAAATCGCTTCATTGCTAGGAGCCTGTCGGACTTAGGGAGCCGTAGCGAGGCGGGTGGGAAATCGAGGACAGATTTCCCACCGCCGCAGTAGGTTCTTCCTAAGTCCGACAGGCTCTCCTAGGGGCGCGAGCTTAAGCAAGTCGGTCTGAAGAGCCGGATGCCTCTTGGGAAGCGGCGAAGCGCAAAAAGAGGGGGGTGCGTCGCACCCCCCAATCGTCGAAGGAGGAGAGCAAGTGTTTCTAACATCACTTGCGCTAAATGATGAGGCATAGACCATACCACAGGAGACATGTCAGTCGTTTGGCGGGAGGTTTTGGTCTGCCGATGAACGGACTAGGGCGCAGGGGTGCCGTCGGTTTTGTCCCGCTGCACCATCGCATAAGCGGAGTGATTGTGAATGGATTCAAAGTTCTCCGATTCAACAGTGTACGCTAACACGCGCTGGTCTTCGTTCAGTTCAAGTGCGACATCGCGCACGATGTCCTCGACGAACTTGGGGTTGTCATAGGCTCGCTCGGTGACATATTTCTCATCGGGGCGTTTGAGTAGCCCATACAGTTCACAAGAGGCAATTCGCTCCACTATCTCAATCAGTTCTTCTATCCATAGAAAGTCGCGGATCCTCACCGCTACCGTGACGTGTGAGCGCTGGTTATGGGCTCCGTACGCTGAGATGTCCTTTGAACAAGGGCACAAGCTTGTGACTGGGACGAGCACCTTTACTGTCATGCTTAGAGCATTGCCGTTGACCTCTCCGACGAAAGTGACTTCATAGTCCATCAAGCTGTTTACTTTAGACACCGGGGCTTTTTTGGTGACGAAATAGCGAAAATGCATCTCCACCCGCCCGCTCTCCGCGTTAAGCGATTCGGTGGTCTCAAATACCATGTGTTTAAAGGACTCCACCGTGATCTCGTATTCGTGACGGTTGAGGATCTCAACGAAACGCGACATGTGGGTTCCCTTGAAGCGGTGGGGCAACCCTACGTACATGCTGAAGCTCGCAACGGTGTGCTGTTCTCGCCCCGAACGATCCCGAACCACGACCGGGTGACGAATGTCTTTGATGCCGACCCGCTGGATCGGGATCCGGCGGGTGTCTGCTCCGCCTTGGATGTCAGGGATTGGGGCCGGCAACTGTGCTGGGTGGTTCATGACGCTCGATTCCTCATGCTTCTGAAATCCCATTGTAGGGTTTTTCTTACACTCCCACACCAGCGAGATCGGTCATTTCCGGCGCTCGATCATGTAGTCGGCGATCCAGCTCAACGGATCAGCACCTTCTCCCCTACCTTCTAAGCTACGCTTCGCCTCCTGGTGCAGTTCCGCAGCCGCCCGTTTCGCGTTCTCCATTCCCAGCAGGCTGGGATAAGTCGGTTTGCTCCTAGCGATGTCTGAGCCCTGCGGTTTACCGATCACATCGGTTTGCCCTTCGATATCCAATATGTCGTCCCGGATCTGAAACGCGAGTCCCATGCATTTCGCGAAGTGATCAAGCGACTTCAGGTCTGCTGGGTCTTGATTTTCGCTCGCCAGAGCGCCCATCCGAACACACGCTCTGATAAGGGCTCCGGTCTTATGGATGTGCATGTTCTCAAGCTCCGCTAGGGTCAGTTCTCTTCCGGCGGCAGCGAGGTCCAAAGCTTGACCGCCCGCCATCCCACGCGAACCTCCGGCGTGAGCTAGGGTTTCTATCATCTGCAGCCGATTGTGCGCGCTCACTTTGGTGGGATCATGGGAGAGGATGTAAAACGCGAGTGCTTGCAAGGCGTCGCCTGCCAATATCGCGGTCGCCTCGTCAAAGGCCTTGTGGCAGGTCGGTCGTCCCCGCCTCAGTTCGTCATCGTCCATGGCCGGAAGGTCATCGTGAACCAGGGAATAGGCGTGAATCAGTTCCACCGCGCAGGCTGGCCCGTCTAAGCCCTCGGGTGTCACCCCCAACGCGTGTCCGCTCGCATAGACTAGGACGGGCCTGATCCGCTTACCATCCCCGAGCACCGCATAACGCATCGCCTCGTGCAGTCTGTTAGGTTGAATGCTGCTCTCGGGAAGCCAGCGTTCGAGTGCGCTTTCTACTCGGCTCTGATAGTGGCGAATAAACTCAAGGATCGGCATCGTTGTCTTTCCGTTCGAAGGGGACGAGTTTTTGTTCTCCCTGTTCTTGCGTCAAGAGCTTGACTTTTTGTTCTGCCTCGGCAAGCGCGTTTTGGCAGGCGCGGGTCAGCGCCATTCCGCGCTCGAACTGCTTTAAGGATTCCTCCAACGGCAATTCGGCGCTTTCCATTCGTTTGATCAGCGCTTCCAATTCCCGCAAAGCACCCTCAAAATCGAATGTATTCGGTTTTCGCGTCACCGCAAACCCTCCCTTTTTGAAGCGGCTACGGTAGCGTAGCAAATACCGGAGGGTCAATCACGCCTGCGCTTGACGGCTGGCGGCGGGTGCGCTAGAAAGTGCACCGCTGTAAGGCAGGTGTTTTAAGCGATCTTAGAATTAGGGCACTTCGATAAATTGCTTCCGTGCAATTTATCGAACCGCAAAGCAAAAAGCGAGGGTTTTCACTTTGTTCCATTGGTCAATCACTTAAGATAATTAACCAATTAACCAATGTCCTCACGTCCCTGTGAGGGTGGGCACTGCGAATCAATCGAAGTGCCCATTAATCGAAGTCACTGAGAGCTTGTAAAAAAACCGTCGGGAGCGAAGGGAAGTCGCGTTCCGCCGGAGCGCAGGACCGTTTCGTCGGGAACGAAACGGCGCACAAGCCCGCTAAGGGCGAGTCTCAAGGATGAGAGAGCAACCAGAGTGTATATTGAAATACATGAGGATTCCGAGCACCGTCGGAACGCGAGGTTCCGAGCGCAGTCGATTTTTCACAAGCTCTAAGCGGAGGGGTACATTGACTAACCACTACCAGGCCGCGGATATCGAAGTCCTGACGGGCCTAGACCCGGTGCGCAAGCGACCGGGCATGTATACGGATACCGGCCGCCCTAACCACCTGGTGCAGGAGGTAGTGGACAACAGTGTGGATGAGGCGATCGCCGGTTATGCAAAGCGCATCGAAGTGATCCTCCACGCAGACGGGTCCATTTCCGTGGCCGATGACGGTCGCGGGATGCCGGTCGATATTCACCCGGAGGAGGGGGTCCCTGGTGTGGAAGTTATCCTCACCCGCTTGCACGCGGGAGGCAAGTTCTCCAATAAGAATTATCGGTTCTCAGGTGGTCTCCATGGGGTGGGGGTGTCGGTTGTCAATGCGCTTTCCAAGCAGCTCAAGGTGTGGGTGCGGCGGGAGGGTTGCGAGTACAACATGGGTTTTTCGCACGGCGAAGTAAAGACCCCGTTGCAACGAGTCGGCACGGTGAGCAGACGGACCACCGGTACCACCGTACGGTTTTGGCCCGAGGCGTCTTACTTCGACACCGTATCCTTATCTATCCCGCGCCTTAAGCATCTGTTGCGAGCCAAGGCCGTGCTGTGCTCGGGACTTTGGGTAGGGTGGATGGATGAGCGCAGCGCTGAGCAGGAGCAGTGGTGCTATGAGGACGGGCTGAAGACATACCTCTCTGATGCGCTTAAAGCGCACGATCTGCTGCCGACAGAGCCTTTCTTGGGCAGCATGGAGGGCGACCAAGAAGCGGTGGATTGGGCCGTGCATTGGTTGCTCGACGAGGGTGAGGCAGTCGCTGAAAGCTATGTCAATCTGGTCCCCACCCCGCAAGGCGGTACCCATGTGAGCGGGCTCCGCCAGGGCTTGCTCGAGGCCTTACGCGAATTCTGTGAGTCTCGCAGCCTACTGCCACGGGGCGTGAAACTCGCCGCAGAGGATGTCTGGGAGCGTTGTTGTTACCTGCTTTCGGTAAAGCTCACCGAACCGCAATTCACCGGCCAGACTAAGGAGCGTTTGGCCTCCCGCGCGTGCAACGCATTTATCGCCGGCGTGGTGCGCGATTCGTTTAGTCATTGGTTGCACCAGCATGTGGAAACGGGCGAGCGCATTGCGCAACTCGCCATCGAGCGCGCGCAGGGCCGGCTCAAAGCCAGCAAACAGGTGATCCGCAAGCGCATCGGGAGCGGGCCGGCGCTGCCGGGCAAACTCGCGGACTGCACCGCACAAGACCCGAAGCAGAACGAGCTTTTCTTGGTCGAGGGAGAGTCTGCGGGGGGTTCTGCGAAACAGGCCCGCGACCGCGAGTTCCAGGCGGTGTTACCGCTGCGGGGAAAGATCCTGAACACTTGGGAAGTCGACGCTGGGCAGGTCCTTAGCTCACAAGAGGTACACGATATCTCACTGGCCATTGGGGTAGGGCCGAGCTCGGATACGCTGGAAGGGCTGCGCTATGGCAAGGTCTGCATTCTCGCGGATGCCGACTCGGATGGGCAGCACATCGCTACCCTGCTTTGCGCGCTTTTTGTGCGCCACTTCAGATCGTTGGTCGCTGCGGGCCACGTGTATGTCGCGATGCCGCCGCTATACCGCATCGATGTGGGCAAAGAGGTTTTTTACGCTCTGGACCAAGAAGAAAAACTGGGGATTTTGGACCGCATCGCGGCAGAAAAGATAAAGGGCAAAGTTAACGTACAGCGCTTCAAGGGCTTAGGGGAAATGAACCCGATGCAATTGCGGGAAACCACGATGGCCCCGGACTCGCGCCGCTTGGTACAGCTTGTTATCCAACCCGATGATGGCACCGAGCAGCTTATCGACATGCTGTTGGCGAAAAAACGCGCATCTGACCGCCGGGCTTGGCTGGAAGAGAAAGGGGATCTCGCGGCGATGTAAAGAGCCGCTCTTAATTGGCGATAATCGGGGAAGCCGACCCTTTGCGGCCGCGATTGTGTCGTAACATGCGCGCTTCGATTACAAAAAGCGCTTCAGAGCACGCAGATCCAGCGAACTTGAACCATTGAGAGCAACTAACATGAAAACCCCAACGAAAATAGCGATCGTGTTCGGTGTTTTATGGCTGGTATTGATGAGGCTCACCATCCTATGGACGCCGAGCGATATCAAAGAGCTGGAAGCTATGGGTCGGGGTGCGGCGAGAACCGCCCTGGTGCGCACCACAGTTCTGCAGGGAGGGAGTGTTGTTTGTCTGCTGATCGCGATAGGATCTGTCGTCGTTTCGGCCTTTAGAAAAGGAGTCCCCATCCCTGCGGTCGTTTAATCCATGCCTTAAATGCAGACGAATTTCATGCCTTATAAAGGGTTCGATAACCCTCTGAATTGAAAGCGATCAGCATCCGGGCCCTTATGGAGGTAAAGTGTTGTTCGCGATCCAACGCTTATCGGGGTAGCGCAGCAGTAGCTGACGCCCCTTGCGCGTCAAAAACCCGTCATCGCTGATCAAGCCCTGTTCTATGCAAGCATAGAACAATGCCTGCGAGGTACCCTCAGGTAGATAGATTGTTCCGTCTCCATAGCGATTAGCCAGGATCTTGACACACTCTACCTCGGTCGGATTCGATAGTGGTGCTGCGAGCCGTTGCGTGATCATTTCTCTTCCTCGTTAAGTGGCGTGATCGGGCGCGACCGAGCGCGCGATGCACGGGTGTTTCCCCGCCTGTCGCTCATCCAACGCGTGTTGTGGTACATCTCTGTTCTAGCTCCAAGTCTCTACTGCACCTTTTGTATTTCTCTTCGATCACTCATTCGGTTCAATGCAGGACCAAACTTGAGGATGAGGATAGATCGCGAACGTTTCTGAAGAATTTCTGAACCATCGGGTTTTTGTTTCAATTGTTTCTTGCCAAACCTTCTCGCTTGGGACGCGTTAAATGCACACCTGTTCTGGGTATTACGCAGCTGAGAGTTTGTGAAAACCGTCGCGAGCGAAGGAAGGTCGCGTTCCGCCGGAGCGCAGGAACCGCAGTGTATATTGAAATACATGAGGATTCCGAGCACCGCCGGAACGCGAGATCCCGAGCGCAG
>JBOIEG010000921.1:0-22951 GCA_050740915.1 Gammaproteobacteria bacterium
AGGTTCATGACCTTTCGGAAGTTGGCGAAAGCGGAGAGTCGCTGGACCTCTGCGATGAACCGGGTAAGCTCCTCTTCCGGCGGCGCGTCCACGCGCCCCGTCGAGCGCCGCCAGAAGCCCATGACGACCATCCTGAGCGGTTCCGGCGGCAGGAACCCTCCAAGCTCCCTCCCGATGGTTTTGAGAAGTTCGACCTCATCCGCTCGAAGCTCCCGGTGAAACTTGCCCGCCTCCGAGATGAAACAAGTCGAGCAGAACCGGGAGCCGAAGGACTCGATGCCGTCCCTTACGTCGAGGGGAGCCGCGCATCCCGAGCACTTTTCAACGCTCACTTTAGGGCCTCAATTTTGAGCAGACCCCTTATATACAGTTGCTCGAACATGGCATTCGGGTGATGGCGGCTCGAATTTTGGTGAGAGCATCCACCTACTTACGCCACAAACACCCGATTCTCATAAGAAATCAGCGGCGGGCGCGGGGAATCCTACGAAGACCGAGAACCGCGTTCCGGTGAGCCACGGCCTCGTCGATGAACCGTTTGGCGTCGTCCAGTTCGTTGGCCTCGATCCGGAGACTGTGGGTCCCGAGCGGCCACGGAAGGGTGACGGCGACTTCCGCATGACCGTCGGGGTAGCCGACGAGTCCCGAGGTCTTTTCCGAGAACTTGATCGTCTTGGGCATGGCGATTCTCCCTCAAACCATGCCCTAGCCTAGCTCACTTCCCGGCGCGGGTCAACCGAACGTAGGTACCGCTGTCAAGTTCCGCGAGCCCCTTGTAGAATACGCCGTTCGAGCCCTGCGCGAGAAGAGCGACCTTCCTCGAATAGTTCCCGACGCGGTATGGCTTTCCCATCCAAGTGATCTTGCCGAGCACGTTCCCCATCCAGCCGGTGATGGACTTCATCCCCTTGTCATAGTAGGCGAAGTATTTCCTGGGCGGGTCCTTGTGCCACTCGTAATCCTCCATCTTCGCCAGTTCGTGGTTCGTCGGCTTCCGCGTCCCAGCGATCAGGCTGATGATGGCGTGTTCCCGGGGCGTGTAGCCGCCCATACCCTTCGCCCGCTTCGGGTCGAACTTTTTTTTGGCTTCCACGAACGCCTTCAGCATCCGGGAGAGCTTCTCGTACTCCGCTTTCTGGATCATCGGCGCACCCTCATCATTCCCGTTTTCGACTTCGCGAGGTCTTTCCTGAGATTTCTCAGAATGTCGAGCCGGAACGATGCGAGGTTCACCACGGGGCCCACACCAATCGCCCGCTCATTCCGGGCG
The DNA here is from genome assembly GCA_050740915.1 of Gammaproteobacteria bacterium. Classification (GTDB taxonomy): domain Bacteria; phylum Pseudomonadota; class Gammaproteobacteria; order JBOHHR01; family JBOHHR01; genus JBOHHR01. The sequence goes on from JBOIEG010000921.1 coordinate 1,271, forward strand.
ATGTGCCGGATCGCGGCGATAGCCCCGTAACAATGCGCGGCGCGGACTACGTTCCCAGCGTGCATGGCGTTCCTGCCCATCACGAAGTAACTCTCGATCAGCTTCTTCGCCTTCGCCCGCTCTTCAGCGGTATGGAGATTCTTCATGGAACGAACATGGTTGAGAAGGAACCCCGCCCGAGCGCCGATCTTCTTCGCGGCCCGGTGAGCCTTCCTCGGGCCGTACTTCCACACGGCCTGGGTGATTCCGTCGGCGCGGCCCCGATGGTACTCCGCGTCCCCGAACCTCCGCTTCGCCACCTTCCCGGCGCGGACCCAGCCGCGAGCATCGTGAAGGAGCTTTGCCGATTCGCGCTTCGTGAGCGGATTCTTCCGGCGGTGCTTTCCGACATACGGACCACTCTTGCGAAGCTGGATTGCCCACCCGAGACCATATCGAATAATCCTGTCTTTCGGGAAGCCGTGCTTTGAGGCGTAGTCACGAGCCTCTTCGTAAGACGGGAAGTAGTAGGTGCCTTTCTTCGATTTCGGCTTGTTCCCTTCGACCGTACTCGCCCCCCTCGGGTCCTTGATGGTCGCGGTTCCCTTCCACTCCCGCTTCTCGGGCTTCCCGCCGCCGGGCGGATACTTGTACAGGTACCACGCGAACTTCTCCTGTCCGATGGACCAGACCGAACCGACGCTGTGCAGGATCGCGTTGAGCATCTGCTTCGTGAGCGGCGTGCGCCACCCGGCGTCCCGAAGCTCGATACCCTCGGGCAGCCAACGGGCGACGACGTTCCCCCACACTTCGAGGACCGTGCCGTCGGTGAAGTACCGTTTCCCGCCCGCCCGCGCCTTTCGGTGCGCGAGGAACGCTTGGACGACGTGCTCCACCGACTTCCTCGTGTTCGCGAGCGCCGTTGCCATATTCCCTCGCTTCCTATTCTTCAAGGCCCCCATCATGAAAAAGCGGGCCCTCTCCATTGTCCGGTACGACCGATCTCCCCATCCGTGCATCTTATCCCACTCCCGGAGGATGTACCAACCCTTCGGGCTTTGCAAAATCAGCGCGGGCTGACCGTCGATGTTCTTCGTCTCCTCGATCAGCCTTTCACCACGGAAAACGAGCGGCTTCACCATTACAGCCCAAGTCTCCTTCTCTGCTTCACCGCCTCCCGAATCGCTTCGTAGGAGGACGGAGCCTTGATGACGGCGATCTTCCCGACGATAGTAGGCTGGAGGGCCCTGGCCGACTGCTGCGCGTCCCATATCTTTCCCCTGCGGGTCCGGTACTGCGCGACGTACCAGCGGCGCATGACGCGGGAGTTCGACCGGACGACGACCTGGGATTGCTGGATCACCCACTTCATCGCCGCCCCCGAAAGCATCTGTTTGCCCGAGCGGCGGTGGAATTCCTTCTTCTTCCACTCCGGAAGGCTGCGGAACATCTTCTGCCACTCCTTGATCGAGACGCCCATGACCTCCTTGAAGAATTGGTCGCTCTGCATCCAGAGCGGGACGGGGTTCTTCATCTGTCTCCCCTTCTTCCCGAGCACGTCGCGCTTGTAGGAGTGGATGATCTTCCCGTCCAACACGAGCACGATGTCGTACCCTTCGTACTTGACGGCCCAATCAATGCTCTGGTTCTGACGTCTCAGGAGCCACGCGAACGCCTCGCTGTCGCCCTTCGTCACATTCGGAAAGAGCTTGAGCGTCTCGCCATCCCTTGTCACACGCCAGCCTGGAGCGGGCTGGTTCACAAGCACCGGCACGCGGCGCGTGGTCCCGCCACTGTACCGCCTTGTCGTCCCGCCCACCGTACCCATGTGCCAGCCCGCGAGGAGCAGCCCCTTCATCTCACTCGACAGGTCCATCCAGTCCACCGTCGAGTAGGCGCGGGCGCGATCCTCGTCCACCCCGGCGAATTCAAGAGCCGCCCGCTTCTGACGGGAGGTCATTCGGGGCCACGCGGCGCTGACCGCCGGGTTCTTCATCCGGGACTTCACCTTCATCACGCACCGTTCGTATTTGGCCCGGTCATGACGACCGACTGCCGCCGTGCAGATGGCCCAAGGGTTCCGGGGACGGCTCATCTTTTCTTTCCGCCCTTCTTCTCCCGCCACCCACGGTACATTTTCGCAATTCTCCTAGTATTCATGACAGCCATTCCAAAGCCCGCCAAAGATGCCAACCAAAGCCAAGGGGACACCGCCTCACGCACGGTCTTGATGACCGCGATGTCGGCGGCGGCCTTCGATTCCTGAGCCAGCGTGTCGAGCGGCGTGGGCGTGACCGGAATCCCGCCGAGACCGCCTGGGTACTTCAGCTTCGCCGCCGCGACCGCCATCTCGGAGGCCCGGCGAATCGCCTCCTCCTTCGGGACGCCCCGGGCGATGAGCTTGCGGACACATTTCGTCGCGCACCGCTCCAAGACTTCGTACTCTTCCTGCGTCATGACGCAGCCGCCACCGCCGCGCCGCCCGCGAGAATGACCCACCACGGGAAGCCGCCGCCCTTCTTCGCTGCGATCTCCTTCTCCGCTTTATCGACGACACCAAGCATCTGCTCGTAGGAGAGGGATCGAATTTTCGATTCGAGTTCGGCCGGGGCCTCGATAGACCCGTCGGTGGTTCTGATCCTGAGCCCCGTGGACTTCCCGTTAAACAAGACCTCGAAACGGTCTCCTCGGTTGGAATGATCGAGAACCGCTTTCGTCACTTCTGAGAGCGACGTGAATTTCCCGACGCTCTGCCCTTCGATCATCGCCTCGTAAGCTCCCGCCTGGGCCGGGGCTTGTACTGCTCGCGCCTCTTCCTCCGCGACCGTCTCGTACCCGAAGGGAGGTTGTTCGCCGCCGCCAGCGCCGGGAGGAAGGACTCTCTCCGGGGGGACCCCGACTCTCTGCGCGGCGCGAGCAGTCTCCTCAAGCTGCTGGGTCTGCTGGGCCTCGCTCAGGGTCGTGGGCTGGGTCGCCGCCGGGAGCCGACGCTCCACTCCCGCATTGATGAACTCAAGCTTCTGGTCGAGCGTCAGCTTCACCCATTTGTCGGGTGTCATTCCATACTGGAGAAACCACGCCGGGTTGTCCTTATAGAATTTCTCCACCTGGGCGGCGACGGCGGCCTTCTGTTTGTCGGCCTCGGCCTGGAGTTTCGCGGCGTCGGCCGCTCCCTGTCTCTTGGCGGCGCTGGCGGCCTGCCCCGAGAGTACCGCGCTCCTCCCCGCGTTCAGAACAGACGCCGCGATGAGGGACGCGCCGCCCGTGAACGGAGAGAGTGCTGCGCCGACCACGGTGATGATGACGCCCCCGAACTTCTGAAAACCCCTGGCGATGCTCCCGAAAACGCCGCCCACATGCCTCGCCCGATAGGAAGCGTCGTCCCAAATTTTCGCCTGTGCCGGATCGGTAGGTCTCGGGGCGGCATCGGGTCCGAAGACCCTCAGTTGCAGTTGAATCCACTGTCTGTGCCACGGCGCGGTCACGGGGGGTTCCTGCATCCAGCCTCGCGGATGGGTCTTCACCAACCCGAGAAGCCTGTCGAAATACACGGTCCCGGTGAAAGGAAACCAAGGGACGGGAACCTCCTCGTGCCAGGGGAAGTAGCCGCCCCAGTCCTCCTTCAGTTTCTTCATGACCGTGGCTTTCGCTCCGGTAGCGCCGCCATACGCGGCTTCCATCTTCCTCTGTTTCGCATAATAGCGGGACGCGGAACTTCCAAAGCCTTGAGGTCTGCTGATGCTGTAGGCTTCGTTGCCCCCGAGGCTCGTCCGGTTGAGAAGAACATCCCGTGGAGCGACGACCGCGTAGTAGCTCATCTCGCTGGGACGAGTCCATTCCAGGTCAGAACGGACCATCGTGATCGCGGGCGGCGCGATGACAACGCGGATCGGCCTGGGCCGAACGTCGTCCATCGAAGCAAAGGGCATAACGTTCCCTATTTGAAAGCAAGAACGAGAATGCCGATAGCCGCCACCACCCCCAGGCCGATACCCCAGAGCGGGACCCCGGCCACCGTCGTACTCAGGCCGGTGCCCGCCGTGCCTGGAGCCCCGCCGGAAACGCCCGTGAGAATCTGCGCCTGAGCGCCCGTGATCGCGGCTTGTGCCTTTGCCAGCGTCATATTCACGTCCAACTGCTTGAGTTGGGCGTCCGATTGCATTTTCGCGATGGCACGCTGGGCGCTGGCCGTGACCGAGGACGAGTAGATCGAACTGGCCGCGCCGGAAACCGCAGTGATGATGGAACCGAGGAAGTCCTGCGCGAGCGACTCCACCGGGTACTCGGCAAGCTGAAGCTGGAGTTTTCGGCCGCTCGCGATCTGCTCGACGATCCGGAGCTTCTCTTTCAAGGGAGTCGCTTCCACGTTCTCCCTGATGGCGATGGGAATGGCGCGAAGGAGGTTCTGCACGGTCCTGCGGAGCGACAGCCACGTACCCTTGGTCTCCGGAAAGAGCAGCGGGTCGATCTCGTTGGCAAAGGCGTGTCTCGCACTCGTGGAGAGTTCGTGGAGCCCGTCGGGGCGAAGAAGGATTGCCTTGATCCTCTCTCCGAACGCGGGATTTTCCTCGATCTCCTTCAGGATGATAGCGCGGTCCTTCGGGTCAAGAGACTGGAGTTTGTCCAACGCGGGATCGTCTCCCAGTTGGACGTCCATCATCTCCGCGAAACTCGTGGTCGCCATTATTTTTTCAGCACGAAGTACAGGATGAGCCCGAGCACTCCCAGGCCGACGGGGATGGTCCAGATCGGGATTCCACCGTCGCCTCCCGCCTTCAATCTTGCCGCCTCGATCTGAGCTTGAAACTGCGCGATCTGCGCGGCACCGCTCGCCGTAGCCGCCGCGCCCTGCTGCTTCAGCCTCTCGATCTCCTTCTTCGCATTTTCCGTGACCGTGCTGGTCCAGATGGAAGTGATTGCGCCCGTGACCCCGCCGATGAGACTTCCCCAGATGTCGGGTTCTTTCTTTGCTTCAGCCTCGGCTCCGAGTTGGAGGTCAATCTTCCCGCCCTGGGCAATGATCTTGAGAGCCGCCATCTTCTGGGCCAGGGTCATTTTCTCGACCTGACTCTGGACGGCCCCGGGAATGCCCAGGATGAGCATCTGAAGCCGCCGTCTCAGAGTGATCCACTCGCCCCGGGACCCGGGGAACGACCCATCCAGTTCGTTGAGCGCGGCACGCTTCGCGCTCCCGGTGACGAGTTTCACCGCGTCGGGTTCATGGAGCATCGCCGTCAATTTCTTCCCGAACGCGGGGTTCGCCTCCATCTCCTCGATCATCTGCCGCTGGTCGATGTTCGAGAACAGGTGGAACGCTTGAGGGTCCCCGTGGAGCACGCCAAGGGCACCGACCCCTTCCTGAAGCATGGGGTCCACCCCCCGCTCCCGGGTTCCGAAGGTGCTCCAGCCCTCTTCGAAATCGGTCGAGGAGTCGATGAACCTGTACTTCTGGTCGCCGGTCGTAGTCGGCATGGCTCTACCCTCGATTATATTCCGCCGGGTCCCTTCAGTAAAGGACCCGGTGATGGGACCTCCACTACTTTACGATGCCCGGTCCCATCCTGCGATCTCCCTCGCTACAGAAGGGCCCCGATTTTAGACGTCGGGCCACTCCGTCACACGGAGCTTTCCGCCCCAGGCAGCGGCGGGGCCAAAAAAAGTAGGCCGACCCGACGCCCCTCTACACCCTCTAGGGATCGGTCGCCAGCCTGATCGTGACCGTCACAATCTGGGCACCGTCCTGGGTCCGGACGCGAGCCCGGAACAGCTTGTCCACCGCCCCGTCGATCCGGATGGGGCTCTTGAAGCTGAACTGGCGGCTCTGCGAGTTCTGGGCCGCCGTGTCGAACCGGACGCAGAAGTGGTTGAACCACGTCACGCCGTTGTCCCTCGACTCCTGAAGACAGATTTGGACGATGGTGGAGAGGACGCAGACCTCCACGTCGCTGATCTCCCACTTCTGTCCCGCCGGGACCGAGAGGGACGCGGCGGGAGCCGCGCCGTCCAACGCGAGGTTCAGAGTCTCTTCCACCCCGCCCGCCGTCGTCTGACGCGCCGTGATGATGTGGTTGGTGATGGTCGTGTCGAGCATGACTCCTCCGTTTGTTTCAATCCACGCCCCTCCAGAGGAGGGACGTACAAAAATCCACCCGGACTACGGCTGGCTCTCACAGCGGAGAGTGCTCATGACGATGGTGGTGCCCGTGCCGATACCCGGATCGACGAGCACGCGGATCGCGACCCCCGCGCCGCCCTCGACCACGAACGGCGTTTCCAGGTCCATCTTGTTCGCGTCGTTCAGGCCCGTCCGCATGAGCGCCATGTCGAACCAACTGAGCCCGCCGTCCACCGTCTTCTGGAGACGGAACGGCGTGAGGACGGCCGCGCTGTTGATCCAGTCCGCGATCACCAGTTTCTCGCCCAAGGGAATCGCGATGGAGGCGGCGGGAGCCGACCCGTCCCTCGAAAGAAGGAGCGGGGCCTCTCCCGGGCCCTGCGTCTCGTTGAACCCGACGATAGAGACTCCCGCCAACTCCTGGGTGAACGACATACGTATTCTCCTAGTAAAACTTGACCGTCCTGTTGAACCTCGTCTCCCCCGTCTCCGGAGGCAAATTTTTAACCCTCTCCTTCTCCAGCCACGTCCTCCAACATAGTTCCGTGCAGAACCCTTCTTCGCACTTGGGGAAGAGGGCCACGGCCCAAGGACCCTCGATCACCCTTTCACATTCCTTGCACTCTCTTTCCACGGTTACCCGCAGCACTTTCTTGCGAGGCACGCACGCCAGCACTCGAAAGAGCACCACCCCTCGTTGGGTTTCGAAAGCAACGCGACCTCATAGTGGTCGAGAGGGCCCCTGGCACAGTTCTTGCAGATCAGGACCACGGGGCCGGGCAAGGGACGAGCGGGAAGAGGGGGCCCGAACTTCGGCGTGTTGATGGAGATGCCGCTCCTGTCGATCTCCCTCGGGTCGAACGCGGACGACCTCTTTTGGGCCAAGACTTTTCGCTCGTCCATATTTCCTATATGTGAGATAGGATGACCGGGACGTACTTGATGAGCGCCCCGAACGCCGTGTCCACGATCTTCATGAAGAGGTCCCGGGAAGCGGCCTGTCCCGCGAGCGCCACGGCGCTCAGTTCGTTCGAAATCGTCTGTTGAACGATCTTCATCTCGTCCAGGAGGTCGTTTCTCACGGTCGTATCGCTCTCGAACTTGTACTTGAGAGTGAGCCTCGCCAGGGTCTCGGCACGGTCGATCAGGAGGTCTTTCGCCTCCTTGTTCTGGTCGAGGAACTCCTTTCCCCCGATCTTGATCGTTTCGAGAATCTGGGCCGCCAGCCCCCTGACGTCTTCCGTCGTCGGTTCGGTCATAGTCTATTTCTCCACGGACTTCTTCAGTTGAATCATGATGTCGTTCGACGACCTGACCAGCTTCCGCCGGTTGTCGATCTTCGCCGGGTCGCTGGCGTACTCCTTCTCCACCAATTTCAGGTACTCCGGGTAGATGATCTGCTGGGTCGCGTCGAGGTCGTCCACCGCCTTCTTCTCGATGGCGCAGGAGCACGCCGAGAGCGAGCAGAGGGCGAACACCAGGGCGAGCATCCAGAACTTTTTCATGCGACTCTCCTGTCTTTCGTTTCCATCTTCAGTGCGTCCACAAAGGACTCACGCTCATCACTTTTTACAGATCAGCGTATATTGCGACCGGACAATTGGCAATCTGCGTTTGGCCGCCGTTGATGGAGAAGAAAAGCCCGGCATAACGGAACGTGGCGACGGTGGGATCAATGACATCCATCAACTGCCACCACATTTCCGTGCCCACCCTGACCGCGCAAAAGATTTCGCCGGTGGACCCGTCAATATAGAGTCCCATCGCGTAATTCGGCTGCTGAGGAAGCCCGGAGGGGGCGATTCTAACGCCACTCCCTATATCCGTTACTCCCCCTACGGGACTGAATTCAAAGAGCGTGAATTTCGCCGAAGTCGGGTCTTGAGCGAAGTAGTAGGCATCGTGGGGCGCGGTCGTAGCTGGAAGAGTTTTTCCTAGAAAGATGCCTCCGTTGAAAGAAGACGACATGAACCCGCCAACGATGAACAAGACCTTGCTATACTGCACGCCCAGGTCCCATCCAAGATTCGCGGGATTTCCGACCCCGACGAAGTCCAGTCGGCCCGGCTTGATAGTCGGGGTCCCGCCATTCAGATTCGCAAAATCAGAGGCGGGAAACGTATAGAGGTCCTCGCGGATCACGACTGAAGGGAGAAAGCCCAGGTTCGAGAAGAAGGACTTGAGCAGGAGGACTTCGGTCAGACTGACGCCGCCTGAAGGAGGAAGCTGCCCCGCCGGAACCTTTCCACTCGCATCCAGCGTGGCGATGCCCAGGGGAACGCCCTTCTGCCCCAGAGCAACCGGGTCCTGCTCTACCGCAGGAACGTTGCTCAGTTCGGACGTGGGGACGTCGCCCCCGCCGTCCAATACGGCCACCCCGCCCGGAGCGCCCTTCTCAGAGATGGGGATTCCAGCGGACAGGGTGGACGGACCCCAGTAGTACGAAGGCATAGTTTCTCCTAGAGCTACTTTTTCTCGTCGGGAGCCGCCTTGTTCGCGATGATCTGGTTCACGAAGTAGTCGTGGCCGATCTTCGCGCCCGCCGCGACCGCGAGAAGAGAAATCATGTAGACCACCCAATGCACGTCCTTGAACGCACCGGGCAGAAACAGTTTGGCCGAGATTCCCAGCGTGTACGAGAGACCCAGCCCGAGGACCGGCTCCTTCTTCTCGATCCATTCCGGAAAGAGCTTCTTCAGGAGTCCGATGATCGCGACGACCGCAGCGATCAAGCCGGGGTACGTCGCGATGTCCCATTGCGTGAAGTTCTGCACGGTGATCTCCTTATGACTCGGACCTGAGACGGCGTTCGGTTTCGATCTTGTTCTCCAATGCGGAGATCAGGCTGTTGATCTTCTCCTTGATCTCCTTCTTCCTCTCCTCGCTGGTCGAGGGGTCGCGGTAGAGGTTGTCGAGCTTCTGAAGCTCCTCATCGGCCTCTGCCCGCGCACGGCTGGCGCGTTCGCTGAGATTTTTCAACGTCTTCATCATGGCTTACCTCACGGTTTTTCAATCTGGTTCCTGAACACCTTGAGCGTGGCGACGTGATCCTCTTCCGCTCTCGCCAGCGCCGCCCGCGACTCCTTGAGGTCCCCGTACATCTTGTGCGCGAACTTCGAGACGGCCACCAACGCCGTCACCAGCGTCGTGATGATCGTCCACGCGAGAGGCGAAATTCCGCCGGATGGCGGGGTCGCGATTTGTTGGACGGGAGCGCCCGCCTGACCGGCGAGGGTCAGGGCGAGCGCCACGAGACTCCACATGTTTCGCTCCTATGGCTTCTTCAGCAGACCGAACCACTTCTCCGCTTGCTCCGCGACCGCTTTGAACAGCTTCGCCGCAAGCTTGTCGTCCACCGGGATCGTCCTTCCGCTGATGACGACCTCCATGCTTTTCGGAGAGAGGATGAACACATCCTTCCCCGCCATGACCTTGATCTCCGTGATCTTCAAAGCCTCTACCCAATGGCCGACATAGAAAGAGGCTCGACCGGGTTCCTGCGAACAAACCACGCGCCGCCAGGACTCGCGGACACCAGCATCTCAACCGTGGTCGGACCCCCGGGAACCAGGAACACGGCAGTCCCACCGAACGGGACATCCTGCACGTTGGAAGCCCCCCCTGAAAACCCCGCCTTGAACCGATTGGCCTCCACCGCAGGACCGCCACCGATTGAAAAGTAGATCGCCACGTCCGCTACCCCAACCACAGGCGCAGGGGAATGAAAGCTCCCGTTATAGCCGACAAGGATGCTCTGCGGAGAGGGGGTACTGACAGCGAACACAACCGGAGCTACGAACGGGAAAGGCCCGGGCCCCACGGGAACCGCGAAATCCCCGCTCACGCCGAGGAAAGAGGCCAAAACCCCGGCGAAACCGCCCGGCGGGACCGGAGCTTGAGTATTCGGACCCCAATAGTATGAAGGCATCGCTTCTCCGTTCTAACTCATGCCTTGTAACCCGCAAAACAGACGGGGCGGTGGTGGAGACCCCTACGGCTTCTCCACGCACACGCAGGTCTTGACCGACTTGAGCCCGCGCTGAGGCTCCACGTAGATCACTTTCTTCTTGCCCTTGCATTCCGGGCACACGGGGCCGGAAGGCTGGACGGGCTTCACGACCTTCGGCGGCTCCGGAACCGGGGTGACTTCTGCGGGGTTCACGTTCACGGGGACGACCTTTCCAGCGATGTTCTGAACGGCTTTATTCGGCATAGGATTCTCCTTTCCACGACCGTCAAAAAGACACGGGCGCTAGTCCACGATGTCCGCGTTGTCCGTCTGTCCCATGCACTCCGCGCTCATCGGGCCAGCCACGCCCTGAGACGCGACCACCCGGAACTGCGACCCGCCCGGGACCTTGACCGGCGAATCCCAGGTCTTCAGCACCGTCCCCGGCGTGGGAAGCTCGATCCGGCCCATCGGGACGATGTTGAGCACGAACCCGTCGTTCGACTTCTGAAGCTCGAATACGCTGTTCGCGCTTCCCGGCCCCGCCGTCGCCCCGAAGTCCCCGATCACCGCTTTGTCCCCTGCCGGAACGGGAGTCGCCGCGATGATGTTGACGGGCACCAGGCTCCCCGCGTTCGACCCGAACTTCTGAAGATCGCCAGCCATAGTTCCTCCTATATAGTTGAGGGGTTACGTTTTCTCCTGAAGCACCTTCTCGTCCTTCTTCTCTTTCTCCGGCGCGGCCTCAAGCTCTTCGTCCGACTTCCAGCGGGTGCTCTTCCCCTCGTCCAATCCGATGGTCTTACGGATGACCCTCGTGCGCTTGATCCTCTCCGCGAGCGGCCACGCGATGTCCTCCTGCTCTCCCGCGCCCAATACGATGGCGCTCGACGGATGGAGCATCGCGAGCAGACACCAGACGGTTCCGGATAGAGCGTCCTCCGAGAGTCCGATCTGAATCTCCAGGTTCGAGTCCATCATCCGGTAGCCGGTGATCGCCTGAGCGTCTCCGCGAAGGGGAGCGAAATTCTCCTCCGGGCCGAACAACGTCCACCGCTCCGGGTGCTGGGTCATGGGCGAGACCTTCTGAAGCTCCCGGTAGAGGGCGCGAACCTCTTCCGCCGCCATCCCCCGCTCCACGATGGAGTAGGGATGCTTCTCGTCCAACTTCTCCGGGAGCGCGAAGTTGAGCGCCACCTTGAGAAGCCTCTGTCCCATCGCGCACGTCACCTTGATCGGTTTCCCGTTCATCAACATACTCATGCGATTCTCCTTTCTCCCCGCCACTCTACCCGAAAAGTCTTGCCTCGGCCAACGTAAGCGGCGTTCTAGGGTACGGGCTTCGGGTCGATCTTGGGCAGCGGGTCCATCACGCTCGCCTCCGCATAAGCCTGTTTGAGCGCGAGGTCCATGAAGGCGTCCAGCGTGGATGCTCCATCGTAGGCGAGACCCGGCAAGCTCTCACCGACCAGCGTGCCCCTGTCGATCTCCTTCCCGGAAACAGGCAAGGGATCGGAGACGGCGGTACGGGCGCTGGAGATGCTCTTCACGTAGGAGCCGTCCGGCAGACGCTCGATGAGCAGCGTCACCGACACGTAATCCACTTGCCTTGCCATCTGCGCCTCCTAATTCAAGGTCCCGTCGGTCTGCCGGTCCACGATCTGCCGGGCCATCGTGTCCTCGTCACGCAACTATCGGATGGACGGCGGCGGAAATCTTGCTGATCCCGATAGTCTTCGCTACTGCATCGAGAGTACGGACCTCGGCGACGTAGCCGAGGTTCTGCGCCGCCGCTGGCAGCGTCGTGAGTACATTATCAATAAAGACGAAGCTCATCCCGGAGGGCAAAATCGAACCTATCGAGAGCCGGACGACATTTCCGGCCCCGCTCGGGTGCGCAACAATCCTGATGAAATAGGAAGTGCCAGCGGCAATCGGCGAAGTGCCCACCGCGACCGTTGTTCCAACCCCGTCCCCCGTGACAAATCTCCAGGCGGCGTCCGGGACACTCGTGTCGAAGCGAACCCCGGCGAAGTGAACCGCCGGAAGCGCCGAACCCATCGGGTCCGCGCTGAACAAGCCGATCCAGTAGCGGGCGTTCGTGATGAGGCCCGTTCGGATGATCGCGTCAAACTGGATGTTGTGCTGACGCCGGAAATCGTCGAACGTCGTGGAAATCCAACCGGCATCCGACCCGACAACAGCCAGCGACGTATTCTGAATGAACTGTCCATCATTGGTCTCAAGAACCGCAGGGGTCCCTTCCACGGTTGGAAGGTTGGTCGTTCCCTTTCCGATGACGACTGCCGTGTTCGGGTTCTGTTGAAGCTCCCATGTGCGCCTAGGAGGAGTCTCACTGGGGGACATCGTGCCCTGGAAATCGCCGTCCATGAAGAAACTCGGACGGCCCGTGTTCGTTCTCATTGCAAGCTGCCCGAGCCCACCCGCGTCCTGTCCGGCACCGGACCATAGCAGGACATCCCCGAGGCCCACCGGACCCACCTCGATGGTGTTTCTTCCGGCCTTGACGCCTCCTGGGGAATGAAGCACACCGCACCTGCACACCATCTGCGGGAAGCCGCGACGGATCGGCTCCCACTCGTGGGGCAGGCCGGGGTCATGGACGCGAGGCGCACCGCGCCCGAACATGGACCGGATCGTGCTTTTAAGCATTACGCGGCGACCTCCAGAAGTGCGATACGGTACTTCTTCCCCGTCCTGCGGTTGATGGCGTAGAGCGTGTCCACGTCCTCACCCCTTTCCTTCGCCTCACGCACGACCCAGGATGCGCCCGATTCCGGGTCTTCGAGCATGAGGTCTCCCGCCGTGATCGTGACGGCGCGAACGAGGGTGAACCGGAGCGCGGCGGTGCCCACGCTGCCCGTGTTGTCCACGCTCGGGGTGAACGTGTTGTTCCCGACCATGCGGAGGTTCCCGCCAAAGGCGAGCGCCTGACCCGCGACCGGCGCGGTCTGGATACCGACTGCGCCGGGCGATGCGCGAGCGATCCTGATGACCTCGATATCGCTCGCCTGAAGCGCATCGGCCGCGTCATGCACGCCGATGATGAGTTCGTTCCCGGTCCCGTCGTACTGGGTGAATCCTCCACGGAAATCGGCCAGCGCCTCCCCCGTCCAGCGGGAGACCGCAGAATAATCCGCTCCGGTCGCGCTCCTGATCCTGAATTCCGCCGCTACCGCGCCCGCCGCGCCGTCCGTGTAGTTGGTGACTCCTGCGGCGGCTCTCGTATACATCACGTCAACCACCGTCGCGCCGCCCGGCCCGAAGGAGAGAGACGTACCCGAGAGCCGGGAGAGCGGTTGCGCGTCCCCGAACGCCGTGAAGATCGAGAAGGTCGTGTTGCTCTGGCAATCGCCGTTCTGATCCACGCGGAGCCGCGTGACGGTCGCGGTCGTGCCGGTCGCCGTCACCTGCTGCTCCCACCTAGTCCCGTGCGCTCCCACCGCCCAATTCTCGGTGGCGACGTAGATGAAGCGGCCCTGAGACGCGGAGAAGACCGTTCCGTCGTGGCCGCGTGCGCTGAAAGAACCCAAAGTGTCTCCGGTGAGGATGGCGGTGGGAGCCGCCGACGTGCCCCTGGCACGGCGGCTGATGTAGGTGGGGATGTTCGCGGCGTCGTACAGATCGAGAGTCATCAGGTTCTCGCCCGTGGACACGGAGCTTTGGAAGGTCGTCCCCACCAGAGCCGTGACGGTCGCGTTGTTCGTGATCGTCTCTCTGGTGAGAGTCGTATCAAACCCGAACATATCGAACGCGCCCGCCGTGGTCCTCACGGCAACGGCGCTGGTCGCGGTGAAGTCGAAGATCACGTTCCCGCCCGTGACCCTCATGCGTTCCGTCACAAGCTGGGCCTGGGTGCCGAAGAAGAACTGGGTCGTGGACTCGCTGAACCTTGCGAAAGTCCCGAAGTCGATATTGCCTTTCGTCGCGTTCGCGGTGGAGGAGAAAGTCAGGCTGTTCCCCGCCGCAGCCCCGCCCTGGACCGTGAGGCCGCCGCTGCCCTGGATCGTGTTGGCCGCAGCGAGCACGGAGAAGCGCGTCACGCCGCTCGTCCGCACGTCGAGCGCGAAAGCGTCGTTCGTCCCGAGAGTCGCCGTCGCGCCGAACGAGTTTCCGCCCTGGACGAAAGCGGTCGTCCCGATGGTCGCCGCCGTGATGATGTCCGAATAGGCCCCGGTGGTGAGGGAGACTTGCCAAGCCGGTGTCGCGTTCAAGTAGCGGATGCGCCCGGAGCCAGCGGCCGATACCGCCGCCGTCGAGCCGTCCGTGGACGAGAAGAAGAGATTGGTTCCCGTCGTGAGCTGCACATCCGTCGGGTCGATGGACCCCGTGACCGTGAGCTTTCCCGTGATCCGGGTCGCGCCCGTCACGTCCAGCGTGAAAGCACCGGCCGTGACACGCATCTTCTCAACGCCGTTCAGGAACCAGATGTGGGTATCTGTCGTTTCATTGATCTCGTAGACGGAGTTAACTACCCCTACGTCTCGGAGAGAGAACGTGACTTTCCCCGTTCCCACTCCCGCGCCGACCGCCGTGGTCTCCCACTCGATCCGTCCGAACGGAACGTCGCTCGAAACCGTCTCATTGGCGGTGAACTCCCAGCGAGCCGCCGTCCCCACCGCCGCCGCCGTCAAGTTCTTCGTTTGAATCGCTGCGTAGCTACCGACGGTATCGCGCCGGATGCCGAAGGACTCGGCTCCAACCGAACTCGCATCTCCCACGAACACCTGTCCATAAGCGGTGATCGTATCGACGGTGAGCGCCGGGTTCGCGCCACCCGTCTGCGTGACTTTGAAGGCAGACCCCGAGGTGAAGTCTAGGACCGCGTCTCCCCCGCTGACCCGGAACCGTTCGGCGGCGAGAGGCGCGGTGGCCCCCACCAAGAGGGCTCCCAGAGGAGTGATCCGCGCCCTTTCCGCCGCCGGAGTCCCGGTCCTAAAGGTGAGCGCGGGGTCCACCGCCACCCCGACGGTCGTGGCCTCGATCCTGAACTCATTGGAAGCCGAATCGTACTTGATCCGGCCGAGAGACTGATTGGTCTCGGCGCGGAGAGCGCCGAACGTGATCCCGAAATCGTCCTGCATGAAGACGTCGCGACGGAGGTTCGGATCGACGGAAGCCGCGTCGTCAAGCGTCTGGACGAAATCAAGCGTGCCGGGAGGCATCTAGTTCTCCTGATACTGCGTGGCAATGGTCGTCGCCACCGCGATTCCCCCGACCGCGAGGCTCACGTCCTCCACTTCAAGCGCATCGAGCGCCCCGGCCGGGCCCCCGTATTCTTTCGAGGAGAAGCGCCCGAGAAGCACGCCCGAGCCCACTGCGCCCCCCACTTCCCTCACCCGGACATAGGTTCCGGCGGGTCCCGTATTCTGCACGATCATGGTCCGGGTCCCGGCGGGGATCGCGGGGAGCGGAACCGTCGCCCCGATCCCGACGGCGGTATCCGGGTCCGAGAAAACGACCGTGCCCGCCACGCCTCCGACGACCGTGACGTTCAGGATTCCCTTCCCCGTCCCGTCGTCCGTCACCTTCATCAGGAGCCGGGGTCCTGCGGCGGTGACCCCGCCTACCGCGACCTCATCCTTGTTGAGTTCAAGGTCAACGGTGAAGGTCGCGTTGTCGATCTCCACATCGACATCGACCATTCCCTCTTTGCGCGGGATGCCCATCTAATTCACCCTCACATCTGGCAATATTCGCTGTAGTTCCCGTCCACGCTGATCTCCCGGATCGGGACGATCTGCCCGGTGATCCGGGCCGTCGCCTGTTTCGGCGGCCCGCCGAGCAGGAGGTTCCGCGCCCGGAGGCAGAACTTCGACATCGGCGGAAGGATGATCGGGACCGGCTCCATGTCCCGGTGCATCTTCGTGGGGTCGGCCTTCTGGAAGCAGTACACGCCGTCGATCAGGATGGCTCCGTTCCGTTCCTCGCGCCACTCCACCACGTCGAAGTCCGCGCTGTCCTCCAACAGCATCCCGATCCCCCAGATCGTGCCGATGCAGAGGTCGGGGATTTCCACGCAGAGCACGTCCACCAGGGGGCCGGGGCCTCCCATGTAGTTGCCTGAAGGGAGCGGCGTCGTCCCCGCGCACAGATGCGTCTTCTTGTCCAGGCGGATCGAGGTGATGGTCGGTGCCAGCCAGATCGGCGGGCGCGTGTTGATGAAACAGCACTTGAGAGTCCGGCAGATCGCGTCCGCGATCTTCTGCGCCTCGCTCGGGCCAGCCACGCCCGGCCCCCCGATGGGAAGGTCTTGCGGGACCGGATGGGAGGGGCGGTAGATGTTCCAATAGCTCTGGTGCCGCTCTTCAAGCGCACTCCACATGTCGCCCAGACCTTTGCCGCTGGCAAGGTCTCCGACCGTGGGAACCCGGAGATCGTCTTCGAACATGCCCATGTTTACGCGCCCTCCTTCCGGGTCCTCGCGATCCGGCTACAGGTAAAGGTCGGCCAGATCACCAGATCGTCTTCCTCCACGGTCAAGGTCCGCACACGGAAGGACAGTTTGTAGCCCGCCTCGAAATACATCGGCTCAAAAAGGAGAAAGGGAAGCTCTCCGTCCCCCATCGCGTTCTCCACCCGCACGAAATCGCTCATCAATTCCTTCTGGCTGGACTGCTCGACCAATTTGAGTTCGTAGGGGTGGTTCTGGACGGACGTAAACTTGTAGAAGAGCGCGTCGGCCTCGTCCCTGATCCGGATGAAGAAGTCGAGCACCGTCCCCGCCGGAGTCCCGGCGGGGATGCGGACTTCCTGATCGGTCGTGTAGAAGAAGGGCGAGGTCAATGCCCGGCCCTTGTAATACTTCTGGTAGCGGTCCACCACGCTCTGCGGGCTCGACTGATAGTAGAAGCGCCGCCCGTGAAGCGAGAAGCGGATGTTGTTGTCCAGCGTGGTCAGGTTCAGGAATCCGACCTGGAAGTTCCTCTGCCCCTCGCCCGTGTTCAGGAACCAGGGCTCGGGCCAGATGAAGGGGCGGCCCGCCGGGGCCCCGAGGCCCAGCGTGTTGAAGCCCGAGGCGATGGTCCGGATATGGATTTCCCGGTTCATGAGCATCGGGCGGTTCTGCGGATCGAAGATCGTGATCGCAAAGTCTCCCGTGCTCTGGAAGTACGAGTAGTCGATCTCGACCGGACCCTGCCGGTCGATGGGCATGACCACGGGGGCCGTGCGGAAGTTTCCGGACGCGACCAGGAGTGAGATCGTGCGGGGCTCCGTCGTCAGCCAGTAGGGCTTCGCGAACCTCTTGAACGGGTCGAGGTAGATGCGCCCGTCGCGCTTGTCCTTGATGAGAGAGGTCGAGACCCTGACGCGCTCCGGGCGGATCGCGACCCCGACCTTGGGCGACGGGACCGGCTCCGCGTCCCCCAGGGGGATGCGGACGGGCTGCCGCGTCACGATGTCGTAGCCTTCGATATACCCCAGGTCGCTCATCTGTCAAGTCTCCCCATCTTAAGTCTCGCCGCCATCGGAATCTTTTCGTTTCCGAACCCGCCCAATTTCCGGCGAACCCCTGCGGGAAGAACCTCGCCCGCCGTCCCGTCCAGAACATGCCCACCCGAGGTCATTACGTGCGCCCAGATCACCCACGGCCAGCGGTTCGGCTCGCTAAAGAGCGCGTAGCGCACGATCCGGTGACCGGCCGTGCCCATATGCATCGAAAGCTCACTGTGCGGCGCAAGACCGTAGTTCCCGCGCCTGGAGACGAAGTCGGCCTTCTTCCCGGTCCAGCCCGTGTCGAAGGAGCGATTTTTTCTTGCGTGGCCGCGTCCGTTCCGGCAACAGGAATTCTTTCGTGCCCGGCGCGGATTGTTTTTGCGGGCGCGGGAAACACGTCCGCTTTTGAAATTCAAACCGCACGCCCGGCACCTGTACCACGTCAGCTTGCCGAGCTTCCCGAGCACTTGCCCGCCGCCGCCGCAGACGGGGCATTGCCTCTTTGCCATTGCTACACCAAATTCTCTATGCGTAAATTCCGTCGTGAAGGCGATCCGTATGAAACGCCCTGACGATCATCAGCGAACCCTTCGGCCAGTTCTGGTTGGCGTAGTTGTCCGAGACGAAGGACCTCGCCATTACCTTGTCGTGCGAGTAGTACGGCACAAACCAGTAACTCCCGCGCTTCGCAAGACCTCGCTTCAGGAGCCACTTCATCCCATTTTTCGTCGGCACGACCGCCCACACCGGGAAAGCCCGGAAAACACCGGGAACTCCAATGCGGCCATTCTGAACGATGACCACGCTGAACTTCTGGTGCGTGTAACTTTCCCGCTTGAAAGACATCGTTCGCCTACCTGTACCAGAGCCTACGGGCGTGGAAGGTGAGGAACACGCGGTTCTGGGACAAGGCCGAGAGGTCCCGGATATCCACCGCCACGTCGTAGTTCCGCTCGATGAGAAGCGATTCCTGGAACACGAAGGGAAATTCCGCGTTCCCCCACCCGCTCTCGATCCGGACGAAGTCGTTGGAGATCGTCTTGCCACTCGCCAGTTCCCGGAGCCGGAAATCGAAGGGGCCGTCGGAGAAGGCCGTGATCTTGAAGACCTCCGTGTCGGCCTCGTCGTCCGCCTCCATGATCGGAGCCTGACTGTTGAGAAGCTCCTGAAGCGGCGTGAGGGTGAAGCTCCCGCCCTTCGTCGTCAGCCAGTAGTGTGTGGTCCGCTCCTTGTGCTGGAAGAAGGAGCGCATCTCCTCCTGCACGTCGGGCGGCGACTCCTTGTGGTACCAGCGGCGACCGTGGAGCGCGATCTCGATGTTGTTCTCCACGGCCCGGAGGTTCCGCACGCTGATCTGCAATTCACGGCCCGCGTTCTCCGTGTTGAGCAGGTAGGTCTCGGTCAGGATGCCGGGACGGCGGGCGGTCCCCGCGATGGTCGCGGCGTGAATTTCCTCGTTCATGAGGTCGCGCCGCGTCCCGGGGTCGAAAATCTTGATCGTGAAGTCCTTGTTCTCGACTCCCTGCGCGTCAACCGCGTGGGCCATGATGTAGGCCCATTCGAAGTGGCCCTGCGTGTCCACCTGGAACGGGGTACCGAGCACGGTGTCCCCCGCAGCCCCGGCCGCTGCGACCGTGATGGTCTTCGGGTCGCCCAGGAGCCAGTAGGATCGAACATGTCGTTTGGTTTTGTTGATGAACAAACTTCCGTCCGGGCGGCGGCGGTACGTTGGGACCATATGCTTCTACGCCTCCACGCCTAATTTCCTCGGTCGTGTGTAAGAAGCCGGGGCAATACTGCCGCCGGGGAGGATCACCCTCCACTTGAGACTCCACGCAGGAGCCCCAAGTGGAGCATGAACCGCTAGTCAGGTCGAGGGAGGAGGAGGGCGAGACGGTCTTTCGAACGCCCCGCCCTCTCCGGGAGAATCGCCAACTTTTATAGCCGTTTGTGGACGCACACGCCTTTGCCGTAGTGCTTCGATGAGTTGCAGTTACGGCACAGGATTTGGAATTTCTTTCGAATTCCTTCTATGGCATCTGCATCGCCAGCTTTGAACACCTTGCGAATCTGAAAGTAGTAGGCGTATTTATTTCTCGTACCATTCGAGTTACGCCTTCCCTTTAAGCCATCTCCTGCAACATGATCGACAGACAGGAAATCTCGACCTACTTCACCGCAGCACACACAGCTACAACCGAGATATCTCTTCACTTCTCCGTCGATTTCCCTGAAGTACATCGCCTGTTCGCCTACTTTGGGAAGTTTTCCGCCTTCGTGTAGGCAGAGCCCGCGACGAACGAACTTCGACCAGTTGCAGTTGTAACAGCGGAGCGCGTACTGCGCCGTTACAGATGAAACTCGATCTGAATCTCCAGATTCGAAAGCCGCGACAATCTCCCTGTAGTAGTAGTGGTTCTTTCTACGCTTTATCCCGCCGCCGTCATTCTTTACATGATCGACGCTGAGTAGCTCTGCTTCTCCAATTTTGCAACAGACGCACTTCCCACCAAGAAATCGCTTCACATCTTCGGAAAGTTTCTTTCTCCATAGGCGAGAACGTTCCAGTGCCGAACCCCGATGTTTCTTGCGATAAGCGGCTCCGATAGCGGAAACCTTTGACGGATTCCGCCTTCTCCAGCGTCGATTGGCCTCCAGCTTCCCGAGTGGAGTACCTTTCGTGCTATCGTATTTTCTAAGCCAAGCACGAACGCGCTCCGGGTTCTTCCTCCTCCACTCCTTCTGGTATTCCGCGTACTTTCGATTGTTGGTTTTTACCTTCTCAGGGTTTTTCTCCCTCCACTTCCTTGAGTCCTTGCAAGCTTTCTTCTTCGCCTTGTCTGGGTGCTCTTTCCTCCAGCGCCGTATCCATTCGCGGCGCTGTCTACGCCTATCTTCCAAGTTCTTGTATGGCACCTACTTCCCTTTCAAGGAACGACTTATATTCTATATCGTCGTCCCTTGGAAGGGAAGGGCCCCTTGCGGGGCCCAACCCTTTTGCAGCCTCTTTCGATGTTGGGCCGACAGCTTAAAGCTGTCCGTCATTCTGTTACTTTTGTAACCCGCTTACGCGGGCGGGGAAGCCTCTTCGGACCTCCCTCTCGCAGTTCATTTTCTGCGAGGTCAGACTGTCGCATCACCCAGAAGGGTGTCCTCTCGCTCAGTCGTTACTGCTGCCCGAGCTTTCGCTCTGCTTGCAGTCTGTTCCCATTTCAGGGTCCAGCTTAATCAGAGAGGATTTTCATTCGCGGATTACGCCGCGATGCTCCACGCATTTGAGAGAATGCCCAACATGAAGGTGGTCCCTTTGCGCGGCGAAGCGAGGTTCGCCAACGCCGGGAAGAACAGGATCAACACTGTTACTTGATGACCAGCTTTCGCTGGCGGGGAAGCTCTTCGGCATTCCCTCTCGCGATTTTTTTCCCGCGAGTTCAGACTGTCGCATCACCATTTCTGGCGCTCTCTCGCTCAGTCGTTCACGGTGCGCTTTCGCGCTTCCGCCTTGTCGGCATCTCAGCTTCCAAGTCAATCAGAGAGAGTTTTCTGCGGCGCTACGCCGCAGCCCCAACCTGTTTAGGGTTCTTGAAGGATTCCGTCGAGGTGATCCTCCGAGCCTTCCGATCCGGCGTGGTGAAGTTGTAGAAGTTGCTCACCACGCCCCAGCCGTTCCCGATGATCGACGCCTCGGCCGGAGCCGCGTTGCCGTCGATGCTGACCGAGCCCGACGCCGTGATCCCCTCGGGGATGCGGGTGAGCCTGATCTGCAACCACCGGGTCACCTGTCCATAGCGGACTTGTTACTGACCAGCTTTCACTGGCGAGCCGAGCATTTCTGTCGGCTTCTCCACGTTACCGTGGAGGTCGGAGCGCATCATCATCTCGCCTTCGCGAGATTCCCTTGTCGCTCTCTCGGGCGGTCGCTTGCGCGTTGCCGCCACGGGATTGTCCTGATCTTTTCAGGAGTTTCCCCGTAATTCGGGTTTTTTTCCAAGGGTCGCCCCTTGGGTGGACCTATGCGGCTTTCGCCGTCATCCACTCGAAAACGGTGGACCTGTACAGGATGTTGAAGTCCGGACGGCTGGTTCCACGCTCGAACTCGAACGTGAAGCCGACGTGATCGAACTCCAGGGGGAAGCCGAGCGTGCCCGACTGGGGCATGTTCGTGTCCGCGAGGGACTTC
>JBOIEG010000922.1:0-1782 GCA_050740915.1 Gammaproteobacteria bacterium
CCCATCCTTCATTCCCTCCGTAGAAATGCAATGCTGCTACGACTTCCTGCACGGCTTTGTTTCCGACTACTCCTTTGTATCGTTTGGCCTGAATAACGATAGTTTTGCCATTCGTCTTTGCGATTAAATCCGCCCCTTGATCCCCAGTGACCGGAGTACCTACCGTAAGCTCCCCCCAATCTGAGACAGGTCAAGAGGAGAACTTTCTGGCACAATAGTCCCCCTTAGCCAGGAGGTTCTCATGCGACAGTCGAAATTCACCGAGACGCAGATCGTGGCGATCTTGAAAGAAGCCGATGCCGGGCGGCCCGTCAACGAGATCTGGCGGAGCTACAGCATCAGCTCCGCCACCTACTACAAGTGGAAAGCCAAGTACGGCGGGCTGGAGGCGTCGGATATCAAACGGCTGAAGGAATTGGAACACGAGAACGGCCGGCTCAAGCGGATGTATGCCGATCTGTCGCTGGAGAATGCGGCACTCAAGGATGTCATCGCAAAAAAACTCTAAGGCCTGCTGAACGACGGGAGGTCGCCACCCATCTGGTGATGCAGGGTGGCCTTCCGGTTCAGCGGGCCTGTGCCGCGGTGGGGCTGAGCCGAGCCACGTACTATCGACCGGTGGTCAATTGGGCACAGCGCGATGCATCGGTGATTGAGGCGCTGACCACGCTGGGTACCACGAAACCCCGTTGGGGGTTCTGGAAATACGTGGGCCGGCTGAGGAATACGGGCTATCGATGGAACCATAAGCGGCTCTGGCGCGTCTATTGTCAGCTTCGGTTGAATCTGCCGCGCCGGACCAAGAAGCGGGTTCCGGCTCGGATGGTCCAGCCCCTAGAGGTGATCCCGCAGCCGAATGTGGTCTGGGCGGTGGACTTTATGAGCGATACGTTGTACGGCGGGCAGCGGTTCCGGACCTTCAACATTCTGGATGAAGGGGTCCGAGAAGTCTTAGCGATCGAAGTGGACACGTCGTTGCCCGCCGAACGGGTCATTCGGGTATTGGAGCAAGTCACCGCCTGGCGGGGTCAGCCGCAGGCGATTCGGCTCGACAATGGCCCGGAATTCCTCGCCGATCGCTTTGCAAGTTGGTGTGCCGACCGAGGGATCGCGCTGCGCTATATTCAGCCTGGCCAACCGAATCAGAATGCTTTTGTCGAACGATTCAATCGTACGTTCCGCCATGAGGTGCTTGACGCCTATGTGTTCGAGTCGCTGGATCAGGTGCGGGAGATCAGTGCCGAGTGGTTACAGAGTTACAACGAAGAGCGGCCCCATGACGCGTTGGCGGGCGTGCCGCCTGCCACGTATCGGGCCCAACTGGAAGCCAGAAGTTCTCCTTTGCCACTGTCGCCTTGACGGGGGAGCTTACGCTCGACCTTCGTGTCTCCTCGGCATAACCTCATCACCACGGCGTGGGCACAATCGGCGCGTGACTCAGCGAAAAATCCGGCCGTGCATGGCTCAGGTTCGGATTATAGAACGGATCATGACTCATCACATGTCCCCAGCGTGATCGCATATACCCGACCTCTTTCTTGGCTCGCGCCTCCTTCTCCGGCGTATCGTCTGTGCCCCGCGATCCCAACTCATAGTGATACAGCTCGGCGTACGGTGTCCACAGCACCCGGTAGCCGGCCGCCCGCACACGCAGGCAGTAATCGACATCGCTAAACGCCACCGGCAGATGCTGTTCGTCCAGGCCGCCAAGTTGATCGTATAGGTTGCGCCAGGTCATCAGGCAGGCCGCCGTGACGGCGGAAAGATCCTGAGCCAGCACCG
>JBOIEG010000923.1:0-2792 GCA_050740915.1 Gammaproteobacteria bacterium
CCCAAAATTTCGGACCTATAGAACGTAACTTTATTCCAAGTAATGAATCAGATGCATAAATACGCCTCAGATCAGTACCCACAAATTCTGCGGAGGAGGCAAAAAAAGAGGTGGGCCTAAGCAAAAAAAGTAGGAGTCGACACCAACATGCTACGCCGTAGTTATAGCGACAGCGAATACCAGCCGATTTATATCAACGTCATACCGCTCATCGACGTGATGTTTTTCCTGGTGCTCTTTTTCGTTGCCACCTCATCCTTCGTGCGGGAGACCGGGATAGATGTCAATCGCCCGGCCGCCAAAAGCGCCGCCCAGCAGCCCCATGGCAACATCATCATCTCGGTCACCAAGAACGGTGAAGTCTGGATCGACCGCCGCAAGGTCGATATCCGAGCCTTGCGCGCTAACGTCGAGCGCTTGAGCGCGGAGAACCCCGGAAGCTCGGTGATCATCGCGGCCGATGAGGAGACCCAGACTGGGATCTTAGTCCAGGCGCTCGATGAGACCCGCCTGGCGGGGGTGGAGAATGTCGCCATCGCCGCCTTCGAGCCGTGACCAAACGGGGGCTTGAGATGGGGCGTGTGGCGTACCTGGTGAGCGGGGCTTTGGCGGTGAACCTGCTGCTCTTCCTTGCCCTGGAACAAATGGCCTCCAAGCTCCACTCGGCACCCGTCCTGCGCGCCTTTAAGCTGGTGGACTTCGTGCGCATGAAGCGCGAGACGCCGCCTCCGGAGGTCAGAGAGCGCGTTCCGCCGCCGCCGAAAACCGAGCACGAGCTTACCCCGAAGATGGATGTTCCGATCCCCTCCTCGGTGCCGAGATCGGCGGTCGATGAGCTGAGCGTGCCGACACCCAACATCGGGATCCCGATGAACATCGCCGGCGGCCCCTACATCGGTAAGATGGCCCCGGGGGGCGGGGCATATCGGGAGCCGATCCCCCTGGTGCGGATCCAGCCCCTCTATCCCCCGCACGCGCGGGACCAGCGCATCGAAGGGGTGGTCCGGGTCGCGTTTATCGTGGACGTGGACGGCTCGGTGAAAGACCCTGTGATCGTGTCCTCCAAGCCAACCGATATCTTCGACTACGCCGTGCTCTCCGCCATCCGCCATTGGAAATTCGAGACCAAAGTCGTGGACGGCAAGCCCAGGCCTTGGAATGCTCAACAGACGGTAGCCTTCAGGATGGATAACTAATGACAAAAGTAAATTCACGCATTTCACGCTATAGCTTAGCGACCTTGGTGTTTATGGCCGTGGTTTCAGCGCCTCTCGCCAAAGAGGGCGAACAAGAGGGCGACGCTCCCAAAGAACAACAGGGCGTCTCTCAACCCAGCTACGAGAGCTTAACCAAAGCCTGCAAGTTGCTGGATCAAAAGCACTATGCCGAGGCCCTGGGGGTGCTCCAGGAGCTGCTGCCGAAAGTCAAAGACAATGCCTACGAGGCGGCTTTGACCCAGCAAGCGCTTGCCTATGTGCATCTCGCCCGCAAGGACTATCCCAAGGCCATTGTGGCGATAGAGGCGGCCCTGGCCAAGGAGAGCCTGCCGGGCGAGGTCTGCCACAGCCTCTATTACAATCTTGCCCAGGTATACATCCAGACCGAGGAGTACGCCAAGGGGCTAAAGGCCCTCGATCAGTGGCTCGCCAAAGAGAAAAACCCACCCGCAGATGCGTATTATCTCGCCGCGATCGCGCATCATCGCCTCAAGCGACCGGATGCCGCCATCAGTGCCCTTAAGGGCGCCATCGCCAAGGCAGGCAAACCTCGGGAGGACTGGGATCAGTTTCTGCTCGCGCTCTATTTCGAGAGCCAGCGCTACGCAGAGGCCATCCCGGTATTAAAAACGCTGCTGGTAGCGCATCCTCACAACAAGGACTACTGGCATTACCTGACAGACGTCCAGCTGCAGCTCAAGCGCGAGTCCGAAGCGCTCACGACTTTAAAACAGGCGTATCGCCTAATGGCGCTGAGCGAAGCCGATCTGATACGCTTGGCACAGCTTAACCTACGAGCGAACATCCCCTTCAGCGCGGCGCGTCTTCTGGAGCGCGAGATGGCCAGCGGCCGGATGCGCAAGACCGCCGCCCATCTCGAGCTTCTGGGCAATAGCTGGGCCATGGCGCGCGAGCCCGAGCGAGCGGTCACCGCGCTTGAACAAGCGGCGGCCCACAGTTGCAAGGGTAAGATACACCTCGAGATCGCGCACATGTACCTCGGAATGGAGCATTGGGTGGAAGCCGCCCACAGCCTGGAGAAAGCCTTAGCCCGCGGCGGTTTGAACGATCCGGCTTATGCCAGCCTCTTGCTCGGCTTCGCCTGCTATCACCAGGGGGACAGCGCTCGTGCCGTCTCGGCCTTGAAACAAGCCGCGAACAGTAAGCGCCACCGTACCCAAGCGCAGCGCCTGCTCGGGCAGGTGCAGAAACCAAAGAGCATCACCGCGGCGCAGCAATAGGTGTTGCAATGCCCCCTCTTCGATGGCCCATTGCTCAGAACACCTCTGGCCAGCTCCGTGAAGTGTGCACGATAGTCAACACTTCCAGGGCGTCACCGTGGATACGGTATGCCGCTATGTAAGGGTATCTCGGGATTACTAGTGTAGTGTCCCTTAAATAGCCTTACAGTTAAGCCGCCTTCTTTTTTCCCTCGGGGCAGGGTGGATCTGGGCTTGGTCTGCTCCATCTTGACCCGCGCCCGCTCGATCTTCTTGATGATGTCCTCGACGGTGGCCGTCCAAATGAAGGGCTTGGGATTTTGGTTCCAGGCTTGCCTAAATTCCTCGATCGCCT